>CABUUK010000050.1 GCA_902494765.1 uncultured Collinsella sp. | reverse complement strand
GAGCGCGTCGGTGGTCATGTAGATGCGCGTTGCACCCTCCGCTCGCGCTGCCTCGGCGGCCTCGAGCGAGGTGACGGTGGCGCAGATCTGCGGCTCGTCGCGGTAGTGCTCGGGCATGGGCCGCGTACATTTGTCGAGCACCGGCAGCTCGAGCGTGCGGGCACGCTCGTCATACGGTGCCAGAATGGCCTCCTCCAGCGCCTTGCAGGCGGCGGCGCGCACCTTGTGCACAGCGGAGAAGCCCATGCCGCAGCCCTTATCGAGCGCCACATCAAAGCTCGCGGACTCAAAGGGCGAGGACCCCATGCGGCCCACATGCTCTACCAGATCGGACGCCTCGACCGCGCGGGTCTTGGCGGCCTCGACGGTAAAGCCCGTGGCCGTGGCCGTAAGCGAAGGGGCGTCGCAGCAAGTAAGCGTGACGGCAAACGGTTCGCCCAAACGCGCCACAACGGTTACATCAACGGCGCGGCGGCGCAGCACATCGCGCTTGAGCGCGGCGCCGGCAGCGTCAATGGCGCGCTGGCTTCGAATCACGCGCACGCGGCAGCCCTCGGGCATGCTGCGAGGCACGCGGCACTCGATGATGTCACCGGCGGCGGCATCATCGGCGGCAATGGTGGTCAGGAACTGGTCAAACTCGTTATCGTGGCGAAGCTCCAGCAGGTCGCCCTTGCCCACGGGCTCAAACAACTCAATGCGGGCGATGGCGGCGCGCCGACGGCGGTCGTCGGGCTTGAGGCCGCGCACATCGCGGTTGGCCGGGCGGCTGCCCAGCACCGTGCCCACGATCTGGCCGCGGTTGTTGGAGCGCTCGTAGCTCATCATCTCGTCACCCGAGGTACCGTCTTGGTAGGCGTGCGTAAAGTCGCGGTTGAAGCAGCGCTTGAGCTGGCGCTGGCGGGCGGCTTCCTCGTCCTTGGCAACGGTGGCTCCGGATAGCATGTCGTCAATTTCGTGACGATATACATCAACGATGGAGTACACGTAATCGGGCGCCTTCATGCGGCCCTCGAGCTTGAGCGACGCGGCGCCGGCGTCATACAGACGGCGAACAAGCTGTGAAGTGTTGGTGTCACGCGGGCATAGCGCACGCTCGCGGCCGGCGGGGGAGAGTGCGCGACCGTTCTCGTCGATCAGCTTGTAGGGCAGGCGGCAGGGCTGGGCGCACATGCCACGGTTGGCCGATCGTCCCGCCATGGCAAAGCTCGAAAGCAGGCACAGGCCCGAGTAGCAAAAGCAGATGGCACCATGGCTAAAGACCTCAAGGTCCACATCGGGCGCGGCATCGTGAATGGCGGCAATCTCGTCGATGGAAAGCTCGCGCGAGAGGGTCACACGGTCGGCGCCCTGCTCGCGGCACCAAAGGGTTCCGCGGTCGTCGTGGATGTTTGCTTGGGTTGAGATGTGCGTCTCGATGCCGGGCATCGTGCGCTTGACCTCAAAGAACAGGCCCCAGTCCTGGATGATGAAGGCATCGGCGCCCAGCGTGGAGCAGCGATGGATGAGTTGCAGCGCATCGCTCATCTCGGACTGCTTGATGACGATGTTGACCGTGACGTAGACGCGCGACCCGGCTAGATGTGCGGCGCGGCAGGCTTGCTCAAAGGCCTCGTCGGTAAAGTTGGTGGCCTTGCGGCGGGCGTTGAAGCTGCCCATGCCGCAGTAGATGGCGTCTGCCCCGGCGGCGAGTGCGGCGGCAAAGGGCTCGGGCCCTCCGGCGGGCGCCAAAAGCTCGGGTCTGCGGTTGGTGGTTCGACTGGCGGTTGCGGTCATATCCTGCCTTTCAAAATGCTCAGATACTCAAAAGTATAGTGGTGCTGTTGCGGCGGGCGATGCCCGTGCTCCAAGCGGGATAAAGTCTTCAGCAGTCCTTGCAGCAAAAATGACCCGTTTCCCTCCGTCCCCTATGGATTACCTGATCCGATGGGGACGGAGGGAAACGGATCATTTTGAGCTTCACCGTCCGGTCGTGCCGTTCAGCGGCCGACAGGTGCCGTTGGGCGATAAATTATTCTCGCAACGTGATAATAATCTTGCATCGCGCGGAAACCTTGAGTACTATCCCAAATCAAGCGCGGTGTTCAGACCGAATTGTGCCTCCCGGTGCGAACGCCGCGCTCACGCTCTCTATCTGATCGTAAGGAGAAAAACATGAGCAAGACCGTCGTGTCTTCCGATAACGCACCCGCAGCCATCGGCCCGTATTCCCCCGGTATCCAGACCGGCAACATGGTGTTCCTGTCCGGCCAGCTGGGCATCGACCCCGCAACCGGCAAGCTGCCCGAGGGCGTCGAGGCCCAGGCCAAGCAGTCCCTTGCTAACGTCGAGGCTCTGCTGACCGCTGCCGGCGCCACCTTTGCCGATGTCGTCAAGACCACGGTCTACCTGGCCGACATCGCCGACTTCGCTGCCGTGAACGAGATCTACGCCTCCAAGTTCGAGGCCCCGTTCCCCGCGCGCAGCGCTTTCCAGGTTGCCGCCCTTCCGGCCGGCGGTCTGGTTGAGATCGAGGTCGTCGCCGCTCTCTAAGGCGTTGGCAACAACTAAACATGACATGCAAAAAGACCCTGCAGTGCGAGCTGCAGGGTCTTTTGTTAAGTGACGGATCGCTTGTGGAGCCGCGCTCCATTTTGCTCGTTAGCCTTCCTTGCGAACTTTTTGCAGGTAGCGGTAGACGCTGGGCTCCGAGATGCCCAGCGCGGTGGCGGCGCAGGCCACGGCGCCCTTGAGCATGAACACCCCGTTACCGTTGAGGTGGCGAATGACGTCCACGCGGTCGCTCTGACCAAGCGACGCTACATCCAGCCCGCGCGCGCTCAGCAACTCGGCAATGCTGCGGTCGATGAGCTCCTGTGTGGACTCCGAAAGGCTTTCGACCTCGATAGGGGCGGGCTCCGTGCGCGTCGGCGCCGCGTCGAAGCACGCCATGAGCTGCTGCGCCATGGCGTTGATGGAGCGCACAGTCGAGAGGTCGGTGTTGACGCAGAGCATACCGACGATCTTGTCATTCTCGCGGATAAAGTACGTCGCTGACTCCAACGTCTTGCCGCCGGCACCGCGCCCCTCGTAGCCCGTAATAAACGGCAGGTCGCAATACTTGGGGTCGTGCATGATCTTGAGCGCCAGATCGGTGGCAGGACCGCCGACCTTACGGCCGCTCACGATGCCGTTGCGAATATCGACGATGGCGTGGTCGGGATCCGAGAAATCGTGCAGCACGATTTCGCTGTTCTTGCCGAGTACCTGCTCCAGAAAATCGACCATCGGCAAAAAGCGGCGTACGGTCTCGTTCACGGGCAACTCCTTTGGGTGAAATCGGAAATGTTCATAACAATTTTTTCTCATGGTAACACGCCATTCCTCATCTCGTATATTCGCAGGTACATTGCGTAATACAGACGAGCGGTAGGAATTCGGCGGTAAACGGTCGACCAAAAGAAAAGTTAGATGTTACTTTGACCAGACACTTTCTTGACCTGCGGAAATGTATTGTCTCAGCTCAAGAATAGTCTGATAACAAAAAATTATTATTGAGAATGAGAATCATCTTTAATACGATATGCAATGAAGGCACAACCTCAACCCCGCACTGCGTCACAATAGAGCGTTAGATGCGAAAACAACTACTTCGAGGATTGGTGGTCAAATGACCCAGGAGACGGTTACGAACGGCACTGAAGCCCTGTTCACTCGCGAAGGCATGCCGCCCGTTAAGGAAATGATCCCGTGTGCCCTTCAGCACGTACTGGCATCGTTTGCCGGCATCATTACCCCGGCGGTCATCATGGCCGGCGTCTACGGCTTTAATAGCCAGCAGAGCACCGACATCATCCAGGTTGCGCTCATTCTTTCGGCAATCGACACGGCCCTTCAGGCCTTCGCTCCCTTCCGTCGCATCGGCGGCGGCCTGCCCATCGTCATGGGCGTTTCGTTCGCGTTCCTGCCGGCCCTGCAGGCCATGGGTGCCTCGGGCTTTAGCTTTGGTGCGCTGCTGGGCGGCGAGATCGTCGGCGGCGCCGTCGCGGTCCTCTTTGGTCTGGCCTACAGCAAGATCAAGTGGCTGTTCCCGCCCGTCGTGACCGGTACGGTCATCTTCTCCATCGGCGTTTCGCTGTATCCCACGGCCGTCAAGTATATGGCCGGCGGTATGGGTACGCCGCTGTGGGGCACTCCGCAGGCCTGGTGCGTCGCTCTTATCACCTTCGCCGTGGTCTTTGCGCTCGCCAACTTTGGCAAGGGCACGCTCAAGCTGGGATCCGTGTTCTTTGGCATGATCGTTGGCATGATCGTCTCCATCCCCTTTGGCATGATCGACTTCTCCAGCGTCGCCACCGCTCAGGTCTTCGCCCTTCCCAAGCTCATGCCCTACGCGCTCGAGTTTGATCCCGAGGTCTGCATTACCCTCGCCGTCGTGTTCCCCATGGTTGCCATCCAGGTTATCGGTGACGTCTCCGCCGCCTGCCTGGGCTCCATCGACCGTATGCCCACCGAGCGCGAGCTCTCCGGCGCTATCGTGTCCCAGGGCCTCACCTCTATGGTCGGCGGCCTGCTGGGCGGTCTTCCCACCAGCGCCCTTGGCCAGAACGTGGGCATCATCTGCTCCAACAAGGTCGTTAACAAGTGGGTCTTTGTGATCATCGCGGCCGTCTTTGCCATCGCCGGTCTGTTCCCGCAGCTCTCGGCCGTGCTCTCCGCCATCCCGCAGCCCGTCATCGGCGGCGCGACCGTCGGCGTCTTTGGCACCATCACCATGAACGGCGTGCGCATGTTCACCCGCGAGGGCCTCACGCAGCGCACTACCACCATCGTCGGTACCTCCGTCGTCTTTGGCCTGGGTATCTGGATGGCCAGCGGTTGCCTTGCCGGCGAGGGTATGCCCGCCTGGGTATCCACCGTCATCGGCTCCAATGCCGTGACCCCCACCGCCATCATGGCCATTGTCCTTAACCTGATCCTTCCGCAGACGCCGGTCGTGGCTCAGCACATCGATGCCGCCAAGGATGCCGCCGTGGATCTGGTCTTGCCCGAGAGCAAGAAGTAACCAATTCGGTGCTATTCGTCGGCGGACGCATCGCCTCGTCCGCCGACGTCATGCGGCGCCAAGCCGCACTTCAAAGGGTTTGTCCCTTTGGTGAAGCGTTGACGGGAGAGGGCCCGTTTCCGGTGTAGGCCGGCGCTTCGCACTCCGCCATGTCAGAGGTGTCAAACCCCGCCTCTGATGTTGAAGGGAGCATCCATGCTTCTGGTCGCTAACGGTTCCGTCTTTACCCGCAACGCTCAGACCCCGTTCATCCCCAACGGTGCGGTTGCCATTGACGGAGATACGATCGTCGAAGTGGGCCCCGAGTGCGAGCTCAAGGCCAAGTACCCGGATGCCGAGTACGTCGACGCCCAGGGCAACCTCATCATGCCCGGACTCATCAACTGCCACACCCACATCTACTCGGGTCTGGCCCGCGGCCTTGCCATTAAGGGCTGCAACCCCACCAACTTCCTGGAGAATCTTGAGCAGCAGTGGTGGAAGATCGACGACAACCTGACGCTCGACGGCACCAAGGCAAGCGCCTATGCCACGATTCTGGACTCCATCCGCGATGGCGTCACCACGATCTTCGACCACCATGCGAGCTTCTGCGAGATCCCGGGAAGCCTCTTTACCATTAAGGATGCAGCTCAGGAGCTGGGCATGCGTTCGTGCCTGTGCTACGAGGTCTCCGATCGCCGCGGCCAGGAAAAATGCGACCAGGCCATTGCCGAGAACGCCGAGTTTGCCCAGTGGGCCGCCAAGGAGCGTCGCGATAACGACAACCACATGATCGCCGCCATGTTTGGCGGACATGCCACCTTTACGCTTTCGGACGAGACCATGGATAAGATGGCCGAGGCCAACAACGGCCTGACCGGCTTCCACATCCACGTGTGCGAGGGCATGAACGACGTGTGGGATTCCCGCCTCAACCGCGGAGGCATCAGTCCCGTCGAGCGCCTGCTGCAGCACAACCTGCTGGGTCCCGACACCATGCTGGGCCACTGCATCCACGTGACGCCTGCCGAGATGGATATCGTCAAGGAGTCCGGCACCTGGCTCGTCAACAACCCCGAATCCAATATGGGTAACGCCGTGGGCTGCGCCCCCGTGCTCGAGTTCTTCCGCCGCGGCATCCCCGTGTGCATGGGCACCGACGCCTACACCCACGATATGCTCGAGAGCCTTAAGGTCTTCCTGATCATTCAGCGTCACAACGCCGCCATGCCCAACGTGGGCTGGTGCGAGGCCATGACCATGCTGTTTGAGAACAACGCCAAGATGGCGAGCAAGTACTTCGATCGCAAGCTCGGTGTGCTCGAGGCCGGCGCTGCCGCCGACGTCATCGTCATGGACTACAAGCCCTTTACGCCGCTGAGCGAGGAGAACATCGACGGCCACATGCTCTTTGGCATGATGGGCAAAAACTGCCGCACCACCATCATCAACGGCCGCGTCCTGTACAAGGATCGCGAGTTTGTCGGTATTGATGAGGACAAGATCAACACGTGGACCATGGCTGAGTCCAAGAAGCTCTGGAGCACGCTCAACGATCGCTCCTACTAATTACAAGTAGATTCACGCGCGTCGGGTGTTTCGCCGCATCCGACGCGCGTATAGGCGGCCTCCGCGGGGTCGCCGGCGCTGTGCTAGCGCTACACCGTATTTGCGCCCGCCGCGCGGTCTCGCCGGGCGTTACAGAGAGGAGCTCATTATGAGCGACATCATGAGGCCGATCCCGTTTTCGCAGCTGATGAACTGGATCATCGAGGAGCATAAGACCCAGGACGCCATCTTTGGCGTGCGTAAGATGGTCACGACCAACCAGGAGGGCGCGCTTCCCATTTTTGACGAGCGCATCGAGACTCCGTTTGGCCCGGCCGCCGGCCCCAACACGCAGCTGGCCCAGAACATCGTGGCATCCTACGTGGCCGGCTCCCGCTTCTTTGAGCTCAAGACCGTTCAGGTTATGGACGGCGAGGAGCTCTCCAAGTGTGTGAACAAGCCCTGCATTGTGGCGCAGGACGAGTGCTACAACTGCGAGTGGTCGACCGAGCTCGAGGTTCCGCAGGCCTTTGCCGAGTACGTGAAGGCATGGTTCGCCTGTCACCTGATCGCTCGCGAGTACGGCCTGGGCAGCCCGAACGGTTTTGTCTTTAACATGTCCGTGGGCTATGACCTGGAGGGCATCAAGAGCCCTAAGGTCGACGCCTACATCGAGGGCATGAAGGACGCCAGCGGCTCCGATGTCTGGAACGAGTGCCGCGCGTGGGCGCTCGCCAACCTGGATAAGTTTGAGCATGTCGACGCCGCGTTTGTCGAGTCTATCCCGGCGCGCGTGTCCAACTCCATCACCGAGTCCACCCTGCACGGCTGCCCGCCGGCCGAGATCGAGCGTATCGCGACCTATCTGATTACCGAGAAGGGCCTCAACACCTACATCAAGTGCAACCCCACGCTGCTGGGCTATGAGTTTGCCCGCAAGCGCCTCAACGAGCTGGGCTTTGACTACATCGTCTTCGATGACACGCACTTCCGCGAGGACCTGCAGTGGGTCGACGCCGTGCCCATGTTCGAGCGCCTGATTGCCCTGTGCGCCGAGCGCGGCCTGGAGTTTGGCGTCAAGCTGACCAACACCTTCCCCGTCGACGTGACGAGAAACGAGCTGCCCTCCACCGAGATGTACATGTCCGGCCGTTCGCTGTTCTCGCTGACCATCGAGGCCGCCCGCCGCATTACCGAGCAGTTCGACGGCAAGCTGCGCATCAGCTACTCCGGCGGCGCTACGGTCTACAACATTCGCGCCCTGTACGACGCCGGCATTTGGCCCGTCACCCTGGCGACTGACGTGCTCAAGCCCGGTGGCTACGAGCGCTTTAGCCAGATGGCCGGCGAGTTTGCCGACCTGGACGGCAAACCGTTTTCGGGTGTGTCTCTCGAGGCCGTGACCGCGATTCAGACCGACTCGCTCACCAACCCGCTCTACAAGAAGCCGCTGCGCCCGCTGCCCGACCGCAAGGTTGCCGGCAAGAGCCCGCTCAACGACTGCTTTACCACGCCGTGCCGCACGAGCTGCCCCATCCAGCAGGATATTCCCGCCTATCTGGCGGCTGTTGACGAGGGCCGCTACGAGGACGCACTCAACATCATCATCGAGCGCAACGCCCTGCCGTTCATTACCGGCACCATCTGCCCGCATCCCTGCGGCCGTGCCTGCGAGCGCGCCTTCTACGAGCCCGAGGGCGCCCAGATTCGCGCCAGTAAGCTCAAGGCCGCCCGCGAGGCCATGACCGCCGTGCTGCCCAAGCTGCGTGCTCAGGCCATCGCCAACGACAGCGAGCGCAACGTTGCCGTTATCGGCGGCGGCCCGGCCGGTCTGGCGACGGCGTTCTTCCTGACGCGTGCCGGCGTGCCCGTCACCATCTTTGAGGCTCGCGATTCGCTCGGCGGCGTGGTTCGTCACGTCATCCCCGAGTTCCGCATTGCGAGCGACGATATCTCCCACGATGCCGAGCTCTGTCTGGCCTTTGGCGCCAAGGTGCAGCTCAACGCCCGCGTGGAGTCCATCGACGAGCTCAAGGCCCAGGGCTTTACCGACGTGGTCGTGGCCACCGGTGCCTGGATGCCCGGCTCTGCGGGCTTGGGCGAGGGTGCCGAGCTCGATGTGCTGGAGTTCCTCGAGGCCGCCAAGAAGGGCGAGAAGCTCGAGCTGGGCGAGGACGTCGTGGTCATTGGCGCCGGCAACACCGCCATGGACGCGGCCCGCGTGGCCAAGCGTCTGGCTGGCGTGAAGAACGTGCGCCTGGTGTATCGCCGCACCAAGAAGCAGATGCCCGCTGACGAGGAAGAGCTTGATCTTGCTCTTGCCGACGGCGTTGAGTTCTGCGAGCTGCTGGCGCCCAAGGCGCTCAACGGTGCCGTGCTGACCTGCGACGTCATGGAGCTTGGCGAGCCGGATGCAAGCGGCCGTCGCAGCCCCGTCGCCACGGGCGAGACCGTCGAGCTTTCCGCCACCACGGTGATCTGCGCCGTGGGCGAGGGCATCGATGCCAGCCTGTACGATGCCGCGGGCGTCGAGCACGACCGTCGCGGCCGCCTTGCCGCCACCTCTACCGGCGTCGAGGGCGTCTGGGCTGCGGGCGACTGCCGCCGCGGTCCTGCCACCGTGGTCGAGGCTATCGCCGACGCCGCCGAGGTCGCCCGTGCCATCGCCGGCGTGGACTTTAACAAGTACGTCGACTGCAACGAGCAGGCCGGCCGCGAGGACACCTGCTACGAGCGCAAGGGGTCGCTGTGCCGCGACAAGCGCAACTGCACCAAGACCCGCTGCCTGGGCTGCGGCTCGGTGTGCGAGGTCTGCTGCGATGTGTGCCCCAACCGCGCCAACGTGGCAATTAAGGTGCCGGGCCTGGCCAAGCATCAGGTCGTCCATGTCGACGGCATGTGCAACGAGTGCGGTAACTGCGCCGTGTTCTGCCCCTACCAGGAGGGTCGTCCCTACAAGGACAAGCTCACCCTGTTCTGGAGCGAGGAAGACATGGAGAACTCCGAGAACGAGGGCTTCCTGGCCGTGGACGAGGACCACTTTAAGGTTCGCGTCGCCGGCACGGTCCGCACCGTCTCGGTCGATGCCGTCAACACCGGTCTTCCCGAGGCCGTCCGCCTGACCATCAGGGCTGTGCGCGACAACTATTCGTACCTTCTTAAGAAATAGGCGAGTCTCTTATGGCCAAATCCATTCAACATAACGTGGCCTACGTTGCCTGCGGAAGCGGTTGCGCCTCCGCAGGCGGCGACGCCCGCTGCAGCGAAGGCTGCATTGGCTGTGGCGCCTGCGTCACGGCCTGCCCCCACGGCGCCATTGCGCTGGTCGATGGCATCGCCCGCGTGGACCGCTCCAAGTGCATGGGCTGTGGCCTGTGCGGCATGGCGTGCCCGCAGCGCGTGATTGCCTTCGTCCCCGGCTACCAGAACATTCTGGTGCGCTGCAACAACACCGATAAGGGTGCCATTGCGCGCAAGATCTGCGACACGAGTTGCATCGGTTGCGGTATGTGCGCCAAAAAGTGCCCTGCCGGTGCTATCCGCATCGAGGACAACTGCGCCCATATCGACGGCGTGGACTGCCTGTCGTGCGGCATGTGCGCCGTCGTCTGCCCGCATGGCGCCATCCACGACCGCGCCGGCATCGCCGCCGGCGTGTAGAAGGGAATCACCATGGCACAGGAGTTCACTTTTACCGTTAACGGCGTCGAGCACACGACGACCCAAAACAAACCGCTGCTGCGCTACCTGCGCGACGACCTGCATATCCATTCCGCCAAGGACGGCTGCTCCGAAGGTGCTTGCGGTACCTGCACCATCCATGTGGACGGTGCGGCCGTCAAGGCGTGCGTGCTGACCACCGCTCTTGCCGCCGGTCGCAACATCGTGACCGTCGAGGGCCTGCCCCAGGACGTGCGCGAGGCCTTTGTGTACGCCTTTGGCGCCGTGGGCGCCGTGCAGTGCGGTTTTTGCATTCCCGGCATGGTCATGGCGGGTGCAGCGCTGATCGCCGAGGACCCCGAGCCCACCGAGGAGCAGATCAAGTACGCCATTCGCGGCAACGTGTGCCGCTGCACCGGCTACAAGAAGATCATCGAGGGCATTTCGCTGGCCGCTGCGGTACTCCGCGGCGAAAAGCAGATCGACGAGGACCTGGAGCGCGGCGACGACTACGGCGTAGGCAAGCGCGCCTTCCGTATCGACGTGCGCAAGAAGGTGCTCGGCGAGGGCAAGTATCCCGACGACATCGACGAGCTCGATCAGCCGGGCCTGACCTACGCTAGCGCCGTGCGTTCCAAGTATCCGCGCGCCCGCGTGCTCTCCATCGACACCTCCAAGGCCGAGGCCCTGCCCGGCGTGGTGGGCATCCTGCGCGCCGAGGACGTGCCGGTCAACCAGGTCGGCCACCTTATCCAAGACTGGGACGTTATGATCGCCCAGGGCGATATCACCCGCTGCGTGGGCGATGCCATCGTGCTGGTGGTTGCCGAGGACGAGGCAACGCTTGAAAAGGCCAAGAAGCTCGTAAAGATTGATTACGAGCCGCTGGAGCCCGTGCGCAACATTGTCGAGGCTAGGGCCGAGGGCGCCCCGCGTCTGCACGACAGCTTCTTTGCCTTTGGTAATACCGTGGAGCTCAAGGACAACGTGTGCCAGAGCCGTCACGTGACGCGCGGTGACGCCGCCAAGGCGCTGGCCGAGAGCGCGTTTACCGTGACGCAGCGCTTTACCACGCCTTTTACCGAGCATGCCTTCTTGGAGCCCGAGTGCGCCGTGGCCTTCCCGTACAAGAACGGCGTCAAGGTGCAGTCGACCGATCAGGGCGCTTACGACACGCGCAAAGAGTGTGCCCACATGTTTGGCTGGGACAACGAGCCCGAGCGCGTGGTCGTCGAGACCATGCTCGTGGGCGGCGGCTTTGGCGGCAAGGAGGACGTGTCCGTCCAGCACCTGGCCGCGCTCGCTGCCTATAAGCTCCAGCGTCCTGTGAAGTGCAAGCTCACCCGCGCCGAGTCGCTCGCGTTCCATCCCAAGCGCCACGCCATGGACGGAACCTTTACGCTGGGCTGCGACGCCGAGGGCAACTTTACCGGCCTGGACTGCGAGATCAACTTTGATACCGGCGCCTACGCTTCGCTGTGCGGCCCGGTGCTCGAGCGCGCCTGCACGCATGCCGTCGGCCCCTACAAGTACCAGAACACCGACATTCGCGGCTTTGGCTACTACACCAACAACCCGCCCGCCGGTGCATTCCGCGGCTTTGGCGTTTGCCAGTCCGAGTTTGCGCTCGAGAGTCTCATCGACCTGCTGGCCGAGAAGGTCGGCCTGGATCCGTGGGAGATCCGCTACCGCAACGCCATCGAGCCGGGCGAGATTCTGCCCAACGGCCAGATTGCCGACTGCTCCACGGCGCTGAAGGAGACGCTGCTCGAGGTCAAGGATGCCTACTACGCGCATCCCGGCCACGCTGGCATCGCCTGTGCCATGAAGAACGCCGGCGTGGGCGTCGGCCTGCCCGATGCCGGCCGCTGCAAGATTCGCATCGAGGATGGCCGTGCCGTGGTCTACGCTGCCACGTCCGACATCGGCCAGGGCTGCAACACCGTCTTTTTGCAGGACGTTGCCGAGGCCTGCGGTCTGCCGCTGAGCTGCATTGCCAACGGCGAGTGCTCGACCGAGAACGCCCCCGACTCCGGTACCACGTCCGGCTCGCGCCAGACGGTCGTTACCGGCGAGGCCGTGCGTGGCGCCGCCTTCTTGCTGCGCGACGCCATGCTTGGCATCGAGGCTGACAAGCCCGCGCCTACCACTCCGGTGAGCGCTCATGGCGACGGCGCCAAGATCGAGTACGACGACGGCCGCGCCTATCAGCTGCGCTCGCAGGAGCTCGTCGCCGGCCAGGGTATGCATCCCCAGGACCCCGCGGCTGCCATCAAGGCGCTCGAGGGCTGCGAGTTTAGCTACGTGTACCTGGAGCCGACCGACAAGCTGGGTGCCGACGTACCCAACCCCAAGAGCCACATCTGCTACGGCTTTGCCACGCACGTGGTCATCCTGGACGACAACGGCCGCGTGAGCGAGGTCTACGCCGCGCACGATTCGGGCAAGGTGGTCAACCCCATCTCGATCCAGGGCCAGATTGAAGGCGGCGTGCTCATGGGTATGGGCTATGCGCTAACCGAGGACTGGCCACTCAAGGACTGTGTACCCCAGGCCAGGTACGGCACGCTCGGCCTGTTCCGTGCGCCCGAGATTCCGGATATCCACGCCATCTATGTGGAGAAAGACGAGCTGCTGCCCGTGGCATACGGCGGCAAGGGTATCGGCGAGATCGCCACGATCCCCACGGCGCCCGCCGTGCAGAATGCCTACCGCGCGTTTGACGGTAAGCTGCGCCCGGATCTGCCCATGGCGGATACGCCGTACAGCCGCGTTCGCAACCGCGGATAGGGTAGAGCGCGGGCGGCCATTGTTGACGGGCCGTTCGCGCTCACCATCAACTGCATAAACTGCGCCTTTGGCCTCGACTCCATCGCGAGTCGGGGCCTTTGTTTTGCCGCGCCTGCCACCAGCGGAAAGTGCGTCCCATTTCTCGGCTCCGGAGTGGGATGCGGTTTCCTGTAGAGCGCCAAGCGGAAAATCCATCCCGGAATCGATGCTCAGAATGGGACGCGCTTTCCGGAGGGGCTATCAAGCGGAAATTGCATCCCGGAATTCGGCTCCAGAATGGGATGCGCTTTCCGAACAGGCCCTCAAGCGGAAGCTGCATCCCAGTTTGAGCGTCTATTCCGGGATGCAGTTTCCGCTGGGCGCTTCAGCCGGAAAGCCTGTCCCGTTCTAAGCCTTTATTCCGGGACACGGTTTCCGCTGAGGTCCTCATCCGGAAAGCGGGGACCGTTTTGGGGTCTGATTCCGGGACGCAGTTTCCGCTAGGGCGGTCAATGGGAAGGCGCGTTCCAGATTGGTAAACGTGCAGGCACAGGCGTGGATGAGTCGTGGCTCAACAGCCCTACAGGTCCACGTCGTTGAGCCATGTCGGCAGCGCGGTTTGCCTGATCCCTGCCGTCTGCAGCTTTTTCGCGAGCATTCCTGCCGAGCGGACCTCGTTCATGGTAAAGCGGATGAGCGGATGACCGTAGAGCGACAGATGCGCCTCGCGTTGCCGTTCTGCAACAAGCACCTCGGCTGTGGTTTGCCCGGCAAGTATGCGCTGATCAGTATATTTGATAAGCCCGTCGAGCTCGCCCAGCGTGAGCTCCCGTGCGTGGCGCTCCCATGCAAAGTCCGTTCGAATGGACTCGGTCGAATCGAAAGGGTCCGTCAACTTGTATTGAAGCCAGTCGGGCATAAAGCCCGTTTCGATCATGACGGCTCGGGCGACCGATTCCCCGCCGCTCTCGGCGCGCGCGTCAGCATACTGGAGCGTGGTGAGGGCCGTGCGAATCGCACGATCATTGCGAGGGCCTACTCGTTTTTCAACCTCCTTCATCAAGTGCTCTTGCGTAAGGCCGAGCTTTGAGATTGCAGAATCGGCAATGGGCATGCCGTCGGCAAAACCAGTCTGAAGCAGGCAGTCTGTTACTGTTTGAATGGGCGGTGTTAGCGATATGTCGGCTCTGTGCATTGCACCTGCCGGTTCAATCTGGTGCCGCTGAATATGCGCGCCCGGGCGAGCCGACGGCTTGGTGGTGCTGCAGACATGCACGACGTTCAGATGCCGCCACGAGACTTCGAGGCCCAACAGGCAGGCGGCCGAAAACGAGCAGAACGTCCAATCGGGGTGGATGATCGCAAGGGCGCGGATAATTTCGCAATGACGCTGTGCCCGATTGAGTTCATCCCAGCGCGTTTTGCGCGCAAACAGTCCCGGCATGGGGGAGACGACCATGCCGCCGGTGCGCCGAAGGAGCGCTTTTCGGATTGCCGTGCTTGGGGGAATAAGGCATCGTCCCTCCTGCTCGGCTTGGTTTAACAGCTGGTCGATGATTTGGTCATTGCAATGCGCCATGGGCTACCGCCTCCTTTTTTTTGGGGTGGCAAAAACGTATCAGCCGGAACTTGCCGCCCAGCAAACCAGGAGCTGACCAAAATCTAACCATGCAGGTAGATGGCCTGTTTTGACGTCATTTTCTGGAACTGAATCGGCAAGCGGCAATCGGCACCCGTGAACGGTAACGAGTTATGAAGATCCGGTAAGTTTAGGGACGTGTACTTTTTCGAAAAAGAGCAGTTTTCCTGCTGTTTTACACCTCCGGAGCGCGCATGCGAGCACTTGTGATAACAGCGATGGGCCGACCTTCGGCGCAGGCTGCATCCCAGAATCCGCGCCCGGAACGGGATGCGCCCTCCTTTTGCGACCCTTGGCGGAAAGCGCATCCCAGATTTCGCCTCAGAGTGGGATGCCGTTTCCGGATCGGCCTCTCGCGGAAACTGCGTCCCAGAATCAGGCCTCAGAATGGGACGTGCTTTCCGGATTGCCCTTCAAGCGGAAACTACATCCCAGATTCCGGCTCCAAACCGGGATGCGCTTTCCCGGTGGGGCCTCTGGCGGAAACTACGTCCCGGATTCGACGCTCAGAATGGGACGCCGTTTCCGATAGAGGCATGGAGCGGAAAACGCGTCCCGGAATCCTGGGCCGGTACTGCCGGATGAAGTTGATAATCAGGACGCTTTCTTTTGCTTCGAATGCTGCTTGGATGCCTCGGATGGTCACGTCGCCGCCTCACTCCACAGGCAGAAACACATGCAGGTAGCGGTGATAACCTTGTTCGCTATGGGCGCGTGCGACCAGGATTCCGCAGATTTCTCCTCGTAGCTCGAGTCCGCGCGCGTGGGCATCGGCGACAAGGTCGTCAAAGAGGTCGAGCCCAAAGTTCCAGCGGTCGCCGGCGTCCAGCCAAGTCTCAAGCGCCTGGCCTGCATCGATAATGGTGAACCCTTCGGGGCAATTGCCGTCTTCTCGGTCGTCTTTTAATTTCTCCGACCCGGTAAGCGTCTCAAACATCGCCGGTGCCATGGCGTAGCCCCAGTAATAATGGTCGCGGTCATGCCGTGGAAACCAAGATAACGGCTGCATAAGGGCCATATTGGCGTTCATGAATGACACGGCGCCCGGGTCGACATCTTGGCGAAAGCCGTGGTTCTCGCGCACGGGGACATAGGCACAGCCGTCGAAATGCGAGAGCTTGACGCGCCCAAGCTCATGAGGCGCATGCTCCATGTCCTCCACATGCTGACGCATGAGCTCGAGTTCCATCTTTTTGCGTTCGAGCTCGTGTTCGACCTTATCGGCCCTGTGCTGAATGCGCTGCTGAATCGTCGACAGCTCATCGCTTGCCAGGATCTGCTGAATCTCGGTGAGCGAAAAGCCCATCGATTGATAGAACTTGCAGTCCCACAGCAGGTTGACCTGCCAATCGTCGTAATAGCGATACCCGTTTGCGGGGTCGACTTCTGGTTGGATGATGCCCTTTTGCTCGTAGAAGCGCAGGGTGTCCCGCGTGATGCCGAGCTTTTCCCGGATCTCCTTTTGCGTGCAGCGCATCTTTTGAGCCTCCTAAAGATCCTTTGGGCCTTGACCTGGGGGTAACCCCCTACTTGAACATAAGGCTATTGTACGCGGGGTGAGGGGCCCCACGGTGCCAATGACTGCGCGATTGCGAGGTCGTCGGATGAATATCAGGAGGCAAATATGAACTATGACACTCTGTTTTCGCCCATGAAGATCGGTGCCATGGAGGTGTCTAATCGCCTGGTGGTGCCCGCCATGGTCACCAACTACGGCACGCTCGATGGTATGATCACCGATCGCTACGTGAGCTACATGGTCGAGAAGGCACGCGGCGGCTGGGGCCTGCTTATCACCGAGGACTATGCCGTGCAGGAGGGCCGCAAGGGCTACACGCGTATTCCGGGCTTGTATAACGACGGTCAGATTGAGGGCAACAAGCGCTTGGTCGACGCCGTGCACGATGCCGGCGCCAAGATCGTCTGCCAGATGTACCATCCCGGCCGTCAGGTTATGCCGCAGGCGACCTGTGGCCTCGACGTAGTTGCGCCCAGCGCCACCACCTGCCCCGCCTGCCAGAGCTTGGCCCGCGAGATGACCGTGGACGAGATTCATCAGCTTGTGGCGGATTTTGCCTCCGCCGCAGCGCGTGCCCAGCAGGCTGGCTTCGATGGCATGGAGCTCCACTGCGCCCATGGCTACCTGCTTGCCGAGTTTCTCTCGCCGGCGGTCAACCGTCGCGTTGACTGCTACGGCGGCAGCTTCTGCAACCGCGTGCGCATCGTCGACGAGATCGCTGCTGCCGTGCGTGCCAAGGTGGGCGAGGACTTCGCGATGATTGTGCGCATCTCGAGCGATGACATGGTTCCCGGAGGCCGTACCATTGCCGAGACGTTGCAGCTGTGCCGCCATTTGGAGGAGATTGGCTTTGATGCCATCAACTGCTCCAATGGCATGTATGCGAGCAAACCGACCGATCAGGTTATCGCGCCCATGTTTACCCCGCATGCCGTAAATGCCGACCGCTGCGCTAAGATCCGCGAGGTCGTCAACATTCCCGTGATTTTGTCCAACCGCGTTAACGACCCTGGCATGGCCGATACGCTTCTTACAATGGGTACCTGCGATTTTGTCGCCATGGGTCGCGGCTCGCTCGCCGATCCGCATATGCCTGCCAAGGCGCGTGCCGGCCGCATGTGCGAGGTCCATCAGTGCATCGGCTGTCTGCAGGGTTGCGAATTCCCGCTCTATGTCGATGAAGCTATTACCTGTCTGGTCAACCCGCGCGTCGGTCGTGAGTACGAGAACGACATGGCGCCCGTTGCCGAGTCCGATCGTAAGCGCGTCATGGTCATCGGTGCCGGCCCCGCCGGTCTGCAGGCCGCCAAGACGGCAGCTGAGCGCGGTCATGTCGTGGAGGTCTTCGAGGCCCAGGAATCGCTCGGCGGTCAGTTCCGCTCGGCGGCCTACCCGACGGGTAAGGGCGAGCTCTCGACCTATGTGAGCGCCCTGCGTGCCGAGCTTGAGGCCCTCGAGGTGCCCATGCACCTTAATACCGAGGTCGACGAGCAGCTCATCGCGGACTTTGCGCCCGATGCCGTGGTTGTCGCGACGGGCGCCAAGCCACTCACGCCGCCTATTCCGGGTATCGAGAACGCTGTGTCGGCGGAGGACGTGCTGTTGGGCCATGTTGCCGTCAAGCCCGGCCCTGTCGTGGTTTGCGGTGGCGGCGAGGTTGGTGCCGAGACCGCGGAGTTCGTGGCTGCCTATCGCGACGACGTTACGGTGGTCGAAATGCGTGGCGGGCTTTGCCTTGACATGATGCCTATCACCAAGGGCGCTTTTATGGGCATGATGGCGGCGGCAGGGGTCAAGTCCCACGTCAACGCTACCGTCCAGCGCGTTGAGAGCGGCGTCGAGGTCGATAGCACCATCGCCAGCTGGTCGGGCGAGGCCGGCAAGGACGAGGATGCGGGCTTGGGCTTCGCCGTGGTGTACAAGGACGCCGAGGGCGTCGAGCACAGCCTGCCGGCGGCAACCGTGATTTCGGCCTTTGGCTACAAGGCGTATAACCCGCTCGAGGAGGCCGCGCGCAAGTACTGCGATAACGTGCAGGTGGTCGGGTGCGCCGTCAAGGCCGGCAACGCTTTGGTCGCAAGTCGCGAGGGCTATGAGGCTGGTCTTAACATCTAGGGCATGCGGCCGATAGCGTCGTTGCGATAGCGTGAGGCGTTGGGCCCCGTTCCAAATGTGAACTGCGCCCCAAATCTTGGACGCCCTAAATAGCGACTAGGCCGCAAGGGCCTGATTCCGGTACTCCTCCGGGGTCAGGCCCTTCAATCTTACCTGCCTCCGGCTCGTGTTCCAG
>CABUUK010000049.1 GCA_902494765.1 uncultured Collinsella sp. | reverse complement strand
CGTGACCAGTTTTGTTGCAGGCCGTCCGGATGTATTCCTATTCGGCTTTCGCTCGGTGTTCTACGTACTCATGGCTGTGGCCGCTGTGGGCTTTGCGCTTGCCATAGTGCGTTTGGTGAAGATGCGCGCCCGCCATTAGCGTGTTGAGAGACTGTCTGCCACGAATCGGGCCTATCTACTTGTCTTGCGGCTTTATGGTGCGATGCGGCTTGTGGGACGGGCGGGGGTCGGTCCGTGGTAGACTATCGAACAACGTTTATTAATCGCGCGGTATCGTTGCCGCGAGAAAGGGTTGCGCCATGCAGGAGCTTGAGGATCGTATTCGCCATGACGGCATCGTAAAGGCCGGTAACGTCCTTAAGGTTGATGCCTTCCTCAACCACCAGTGCGACGTTGAGCTGTTCGACCACATGGGCGCCGAGTGGGCCCGTCTGTTCAAGGATGTCGAGATCAACAAGATCCTGACGATCGAGGCTTCGGGCATTGGCATGGCTTGTATCGCGGCTCAGCATTTTGGCGGCGTGCCGGTGGTCTTTGCCAAGAAGGCGCAGTCCATCAACCTCGACGGCGAGCAGTATGCCACGACCATCTACTCCTTTACCAAGCAGAAGGAGTACCCGGTCATCGTCGGCAAGCGCTTCCTGTCCGAGGGCGACAAGGTCCTGATCATCGACGACTTCTTGGCCAACGGCTGCGCGCTCGAGGGCCTTATCAAAATCTGCGAGGCTGCGGGCGCCGAGGTTGCCGGCATTGGCATCGCCGTTGAGAAGGGCTTCCAGGGCGGTGGCGATAAGCTCCGCGAGCGCGGCTTCCGCGTTGAGAGCCTGGCCCGTATCGCCGATATGGACTGCGATACCGGCGAGATCACCTTCGCCTAAGCGCGCAACACAAGCGATTGGTATGCGATGTGACAAAGGGACTTTCCCTTTGTCACATTTTTTATGAGGGGAGGTGTTGATATGGATGAGAACAAGATGGGATGGCACGAGTATGCGTGCTATGCCGAGATGTCGGTCGAGGAGTTGGCACGCGACTGCGAGGTTCAGGTGTTTCGTGCGACGGGCCCGGGTGGCCAGGGTGTGAACACGACAGACTCTGCGGTGCGCATGAAGCATATCCCTTCGGGGATTACCGTGACGGCGCGTGAGAGCCGCAGCCAGTTCCAAAACCGTAGCAGCTGCCTGCGTAAGCTGCGCGCTGAGCTTGAGCGTCGCGGGCGTCCACCGCGCCGACGCGTAAAGACCAAGGTGCCTCAGCGCTCTCGCCAGCGCAGGCTCAACGACAAACACTTCAATGCCATTAAAAAGGCCAACCGTCGCAAACCGGGCAGCGACGAATAGCTTCCTTATAAGTTGCGGTGAAATAGGGACTGTTTTGCGGCTTTAGATGCATAAACAGTCCCTATTTCACCGCAACTTAGGGCAGCTAGCGGGTGGGGTGCCAGACGTGGAGGGCGCCGGCGAGGATGTCGACCTCGATGCGCGAGGCGACGATGGGCTCGCCGTCGGCCTGGATGGGATAGTCGGGCTCCTCAAAGGTGAGCTCGACATGGCGGCAGCGGCGCATGCGAACCGGCGGCAACTTGGTATGGTGGCCGTCCTTGGCCGAAAGAAACATAGGCAGGGCAACCGCGCGAGGGACGGGGCCGCAGGCGTAGCAGACGTCGAGTACGCCGTCGCAGGGATCGGCATCGGGGCAGATGCGATAGCCCGAGCCATAGGTAGGACCCAGCTGAATCGCCATGATGATCGCCCGCACGCGCTCGGTGGGTGCCCCGTCAAAGCTGACCGTCATGGGGTAGTTACGATAGCGCAGACCAAACTGCTCAAGTCCCGAGAGGGTGTAGAGCGGAGCGCCCGTCAAGCCGGTCTTTTTGCGCAGCTCAGTGGTGCCCAGACCGATGGCGGCATCGATGCCGACCGAAAGCGTTTGGTCGTAGTACTCAACGGTAGCCTCGCCGCTGCCGCTTGCGGGGTTCCATGAACGAATGCGCCCGATGTCCTGACGCTGCAGCTCGCAGGTGAGCAGTGCGCCAAAATCCTTACCGGAGAAATCGTCGATGCCGAGCGTTTGGGCAAAATCGTTGCCAGAGCCCACGGGTAGGATGGCAAGAGCGGGGCGGGTGTCCTCCTCTTGCGTCATAAGCCCGTTGACGACCTCGTGAATCACGCCGTCGCCGCCAAGGGCGATAACCGTGCGGTAGCCCTGAGCCTGTGCGGCCAGTTCCTTGGCGTGTCCCCTTCGCTCGGTTAGCACCAGGTCAAACTGGGATGCGCGTGCGGTCATGTCCAAAAAGCGTTGCAGGCGCTCGGCAACTTCGCGCGCCGCACCCGACTGGGCGGCGGGGTTGGCGATGATGAGCGTGCGACCAAAGTCAGTTGCGTGCATGGGGCGACTCCCGGCGTATGCCGTGACGGTGCGGTCGCGCTCAGGTCGAATTGCCCCCGATTGTGGCTGCACGGCGAATACTTACGTCTACTCTATCAGGTCGTTGTGGCGCTCGATAGCATCCGCTACCGTACCGCCCTCATCTACAATAAGCGAACGGCGCTTGGGCGAGATGATGCGCTGGGCGGGGTACACGCCGCGGTGTCCGGCGGTTAGGTAGCTGATAAAGGCCACGATGACAAAGAACCCGGCTGCCGTGCCGTGGAACAGGTCGATGGCCATCATACAGGTGGTGATAGGCACGTTAAGGCCGGCGCAGAACACGCCGAGCATGCCTAGCGCTGCCAGAAAGCTGGGATCGATTCCGACGAGGCAACCGATCCAGCCGCCGAGCGCCGCACCGATACCAAACAGGGGCGTGACCTCGCCGCCTTGGAAGCCGGCGCCCAGGGTGAGCGCTGTGACGACCAACTTGATGACTGCGTCCGCCAGGGTGGCGTTGCCGGCAAATCCGGCGCCGGAAAGCCACGTGGAAAGGCCGGCGTAGTCCCAGGCGTCGAGGAGGGCATAGGCGGCCAAAACCACGAGTGCACCTATGAGTGCGCGAATAAGATAATTGGTGATAAAGCGACCGTACAGGCTCTTGACGGTTCGAACCGACCAGGCAAAGAGGCGTGCCGTCAGACCGAAGATAATGGCGCTGATAACAACGATGACAACCGTCCGTGGTGTCATGTTAGGAACGCTGGCGATGACATTCGCTTCGTACTCGGTACCCAGGGCGAGTGATGTAAAGTAGCCGGTAAACGAGGCGACCAGGCAGTAGATGCCCGCAGTGTAGTCGATTTTGCCGATAAAGCACATCTCCATGCCAAAGAAAGCCCCGGCAAGGGGTGAGCCGAAAACGGCGCCAAAGGCCGACGAGATGCCGGCGAGCATGAGGTCGTGGTGGTCATGCTTTTTGAGGTGGGCGAGGCTCGAGATGTTGCTGGCGATGGTGCCGCCAATCTGCACCGCGGCTCCCTCGCGACCGGCCGATCCGCCCGTTAGGTGCGTGAGCGTGGAGCAGACGAAGGTGAGGACGGCCATGCGCATATGGATGAGGCGTGTGCCCAGAGCGGAGTCGATGACCAGGTTGTTGCCACGCTTGGCGGCAAGACCGTGGTTTTTGTACACCCATGCGGTGGCAACGCCCACAACGGGAAGCAAGGCGTAGACCCACACATGGTGCTCGCGATAGTCGGTCGCGATATTCAACGAGGCCAAAAACGCCCAAGCGGCAACGCCCATGGCGAGCGAGACGATGACGACGAGTACGAGCAACTTAGCGCTCGCAAGTAGGTTGCGGGCGTTGCGGCGCGTGTCGGCAGCCAAGAGATGCTCGGAGCGGGTAAGTTGATGCCTGCCGGCCATGATGACGTCGCTAAGGGAGAAAAAGCCGCCATCGTCGAGCGGCTGGGAATGATCCTGCGCTTCGTTTGCGCTTTCGGGTTTGTCGTTATGAGCCATACGTTCCTCTTTTAGGTTGCAACGCAAGCATTATAAAACGCGGTAAACGCGACGAGCCGGTGGGTTGGTTTCCATTCTGTTTCGCGGCCTGCAACCGACAGGTGTATTTGCGGGTACAGGCCGAGTCGCGGTCGTGCGTTGGGGGATTATACTGAGACAAGCATAAAGAATTGGCGCCCCTGTTGTGCGCCGTGGCATTAAGAGGTGCATATGCCAGAGAAACTCATTCCACTGGAGGACGCACAGTCGATTGTCCTGTCGCACGTTGCTCCGACCGATCTCGTCGAGATTCCCGTGTGGCAGGCGGCTGGTTTTCCCTTGGCCGAGGACGCGGTGGCCGATATCGATATCTCGCCGTTTGCCAACAGCGCTATGGACGGATATGCCGTGCGCTCGGCGGACTTGGCACAGGCGTCTGGTGAGGCGCCGGTGACGCTCGACGTTATCGGACACGAGGCCGCGGGCCATGTGTTTGAGGGCGCTCTTGGCCCGGGCGAGACGGTCCGCATCATGACGGGCGCGCCGGTACCCGAAGGTGCCGATGCCGTGGTGAAATACGAGATCGTCGAGGTGCTTGACGGCGATGGCAACGAGGGCTCACACGCGAGCTTCTCGGCGCCTGCTAAGGTGGGGGAGAACGTTCGCTCTGCCGCCGAGGAGGCCCATGCCGGCGATATCGTGATGCGCGCCGGCGAGGTTGTGGCCCCGGCCGGCGCTGGCTTGCTGGCAAGCGCCGGTTACGCGAGCGTGAAGGTCCATGCCGCTCCGCGCGTGGGCATTATCTCGCTGGGCACGGAACTGGTCGCACCGAGTAAGGTACCGGCGCGCGGTCAGATTCGTGATTCCAACTCGTCGGCGTTGATGGCCGAGGCACTCGATGCCGGCGCTGAGCCCGTGTTCTACGGCATCGCGCCCGATGATGAGCAGGCGATTGCCGAGCTTGTGCATCGTGCCGTGCAGGAGTGCGATTTTGTCATTACGAGTGGTGGCGCCTCGGCGGGCGATTACGATTTCGTGACGGCGCTTGTCCAGCGCGAGGGCGAGGTGCTTTTCGATCGCATCTCGATGCGCCCCGGCAAGGCCATCACATTTGGTTTGCTCGGCGGCAAGCCGTATCTGGGGCTTTCGGGCAATCCCGCGGCGGCGTATGTGGGCTTTGAGATGCTTGCTCGCCCGGCGATCCGCAAGATGCGCGGTTTTGCCGAGGGCGTGCGTCCCGTGCAGCAGGCGACGCTCACGCACGGCGTGAAAAAGCGACAGCATCGCCGCTTCTTCGATCGCGCCACGGTTTTGCGCGACCCCGAGACCGGTGAGCTGTTGGTGACCGAGGCCAAGACGCAGAATTCGGCGCTGCTCGGCACGATGCAGCGGGCCAACTGCCTGCTGCGTATTGACGAAGGACCGTGCGAGCTCAAGGCGGGAGATGCTGTGGACGTTGTTCGTGTCGACCTGCCCGAGGGCGCCGTGTTGTAGGAGGAATGCTATGGAGCTGAAGATTTCGATCGTGACGTGCTCGGATACGCGCGATCTTTTGCAGGATGAGGCCGGAGCCGCACTCGAGGAACTTATCGAGGCACAGGGCTGGACGGTCGCCTCACATGTGGTCGTGCGCGACGACGTCAGCGAGATCGGTGATGCCATTGTGGAAGCCGCCGATGAGTGCCACGTCAATGTCGTGCTCACCTGCGGCGGCACGGGGCTTTCGATGCGCGATGTAACACCCGAGGCGACGCGTTCCGTCTGCGACCGCGATGTGCCGGGTATTGCCGAGGCAATTCGTGCCTACTCCATGACCAAGACGCGCCGCGCTATGCTCTCGCGCGCCGTGTGCATGCAACGTGGGCATACGCTTGTCATCAACTTTCCGGGATCCACGAAAGCTGCCCGCGAAAGTTGGGAGGCCATGAGCGATCAGCTGGAGCATGCGGCTCAGATGACAGCGGGCGGCGGACACACCAAATAAACGCACTACCTGCGGCGGAGCGACCTTACGGGCTGCTCCGCCTTTTTTATGCAGCGACAGTGCAGCCATCTCGGGGTTATCGGTGAAAGAAGCTTATTAGACGAGAAATTATTATCACAAACATTATTCGCGCAGAAGTATAATCTAGTAACAGAATAAAGCCTGCGGCGGGGTGCCCGGGCGTCGCGTTCGAAAGGGTTGAACATGTTCGATATGGTTTCTCGCCGCGGTTTCGTCTCGCTTTCTGCTGCCGCTGCCGCCGGCCTTGGCCTTGCCGGCTGCTCGGGCAACAAGACGTTCGAGCCGGCCGGATCCGATGCCGGTTCTGCTAAGGCATCTTCCAAGAAGGTTGTCGAGCTGCAGGTCTTTGCTGCCAACTCGCTCGAGAAGGCTCTGCCCGAGGTTCAGGAGCTCTACACCGACCAGACCGGTACCACGTTTGCCGACACGCAGTTTAAGGCGTCCGGCGACCTTGTCGAGCAGATGCGCGCCGGTGCCGCCGTCGACGTGCTCATCACGGCCTCCAAGGGCACCATGGACGACGCCGAAGCCGCCGAGCTCGTCGATGCCGACACGCGTGAGGACATGTTCGTCAACGACCTCGTGATCATCCGCGCCGAGGGCTCTGACACCAAGGTCGAGGCCATCGCCGACGTCGCGAACCTGGACGGCAAGATCGCCATTGGCGACGCCAAGACCGTTCCTGCCGGCAAGTACGCCAACCAGGCGCTGGCTTCTGTGGGCCTCTATACCGGCACCGAGGGCGACGACGGCGAGTACGCGCCCGAGCTCGCCGACAAGGTAGCACTGGCCGACAAGGTCGGCACCGCTGCTTCTTACGTCTCTACAGGCGACTGCGTGGCCGGTTTTGTCTACAGCTCCGATATCTTCCGCTACGACGGCATCGAGGAGGCCTTCGTGTGTCCCGAGGATTCGCACAAGCCCATCGTGTACCCGGGTGCCGTTGCCGAGAGCTCCGAGCACGCCGACGAAGCCAAGGCGTTCATCGACTTCTGTCTGACCAACAAGAAAGCTCAGAAGATTTGGGCTAAGTACGGCTTTGAGCTTTCCGAGTAGTGCGGCTTGGCGCGATAATTCCATCGTTTTGTGTTTCACTCCGTCTTTGTATTCTCTTGGAGCTTTTCGTGCTTAATAGATTCCGCATGCTTGTCGCCTGTGCTTTGACCTTCGCGCTTTGCTGGGTGCCAGGATTTGCGTTTGCTGGAGACGCTGAGGACGGGGCCCAGGTTGCTGCGACCGCTCATGGGCTTTCCTATGGGATCGAGGGTTTTGAGCGGTTGGCCAAGGGGACCGCTCGTGCCATGGAGGGCCAGCCTGAGGGCTACCGGTTTCCCGTTGACGAGGACGTGGACCTTGTAGTGGCGCCTGCTGTCGATCGCGTTGTGGTGTGGATATCGCCCAAGGCGGTCGAGAAGTATGGATTGGATCTGCAGGACAACGAGTGCGTATCGGGTCTCAAGGCCCTCGTCTATGAGCTCGACAGCGCAAACTGCATGGGAGGTGCGCAGCTAGGGAACGTTGATCTTCCTTGGTATGTCACGGCGGAAACAACGTTTGATGCCGGTGGGTATACCTATGGCTTTGACGAGCGCGGTGCGGATGGGGACCGCTATGTGGTGATTGCATCAGCCTCGGGTGATGCCAAGGGCGGTGCGCGTTGGCTTGATAGCGCTCAAATGGTAGAAGCGTCGTCTGTCGTGCTGCGGGATGAGCAGAGGCCCTTGACCTCCCTGGCTTCCTTTTTGGGCGACATCGACTATCGCCCGTTTTGGGTGTCCATTAAAACGAGCGGTCTTGCCCTGCTGATTTCCTTTGCGCTGGGCCTGTTCGCCGCGTGGAAGACCATGGGTACCTCGAGTCGCATCAAGGGCCTGCTCGATTCGGTCTTTACGATTCCTATGGTGCTGCCGCCAACGGTTTGCGGCTTTCTGCTCCTCATGCTGTTTGGCCGCTCGACCGGGGTGGGCCAGTGGCTCATCGCGCACGGCGTCTCGATCGTCTTTACGTGGCCCGCGGCGGTGATATCTGCCGTGGTGGTGTCGTTCCCGCTCGTCTATCGTACGGCGCTCGGCGCCTTCGAGAGCCTCGACACGCAGATGCTCGATGCCGCGCGAACCCTGGGCTGGTCCGAGCGTCGAATCTTTACCAAGCTTATGATGCCGCTCGGCTGGCCCTCGATTGCCGCCGGCACGGTGCTCGCCTTTGCCCGCGCCATGGGCGAGTTTGGCTGCACCCTGTTCTTTGCGGGCAACTATGCCGGCATTACCCAGACCATCCCCATCGCCATCTACTTTGAGTGGATGGGCGGCAACACGTCGGTGGCTCTCTTTTGGGTTGTCGTCGTGATCGCCTTTAGCTTCTTGGTCATCCTGTTTATCAACATGTACACGGCGCACTCGCAAAAGTATCGCGAGCGGGGCCTTTCCCGCGCGGAGCGCAAGCAGGCCAAAGATCTCGCCGGACAGGGCGATTCGCTCGACCCAGTCGGCGGCGATGCGCTGCGCATCGATCGCGAGGCGTTGGCCGAGCTTATGCGCGATGACACGGTCGCAAAGGGAGGTCGATAGGCCATGTCGCTCGTTCTGGATATAAAAAAGCACTATCCCGGGTTTATGCTCGACATGCAGCTTGAGGCCGGCGAGGAGCGCGTGGCGTTGCTCGGTGCCTCGGGTTGCGGCAAGAGCTGCACACTTCGCTGCATTGCCGGTGTGGAGACGCCCGACGAGGGCAAGATCGTCGTCAACGGCGTGACCTTTTTTGACTCGGCGGCGGGCATCAACCTGTCGCCACAGGCGCGCAAATGCGCCCTGCTGTTCCAAAACTATCAGCTGTTTCCTAACATGACGGTGGCCGATAACGTATGCGCCGGTGTAAAGGGTGCGGGCGACGCCGTCGCACGCAAAAAGCTCGCCGAGCGCTATCTGAGCATTTTCGGTCTAGCCGATTTTGCCGACCGCTACCCCGCGCGCCTTTCGGGCGGGCAGCAGCAACGCGTGGCGCTTGCCCGTATGGTGGCGGCGCATCCGGGCATCTTTATGTTCGACGAGCCCATGAGCGCGCTCGATTCCTATCTTAAGAGCGCACTCGAGCAGAACATGCTCGACCTGTTCGACGTCTGTAACCGCACCGTGCTCTACGTGAGCCACGACATCGACGAGGCGTGCCGCCTGTGCCAGCGCATCTGCGTGATGCACGACGGGCATGTTGAGGAGATCGGCTCTGTCGAGGACGTGGTCCGCCGTCCGCAGACGCTGGCGGCACTGCGCCTGACGGGCTGCAAGAACACAAGCCGGGCGCGCAAGATCGGCGACGAAGAAGTTGAGGCCCTCGATTGGGGCATGACCTTTAACGTGGGTCGTGAGGTGCCCGACGACGTGGCGTACCTGGGCATTCGCGCAAGCTACTTCCATGTTGACAATCGCGCGGAGCGGGGTCGCAACAGCTATGATTTGCACGTGGCCCGAGTGAGCGATTCGCGCTTTGAGCGCCTGGTGCTGTTGGATGTGCTGCGTGCCGATGCGCCGACGCGCCTGCAGTGGAAGGTCAACAAAGTGGGCATGCCTGTTGACGAGCTGCCGCAAGCAGGCGAGACGCTTCGCATGCATTTTGATGCCAGCAGGATCCATTTGGTTTGTCGATAGCGCCGGGTAATGCCGTCGGGGCATATAAGCCTCGGCGGCTTTGTTTTTGCCGTTCGCCGAATGAGGAATGACAAACTCTTATCAACCAAGATAATTATTTATTAAACGACGACACGCGGCGCTGTCGTACGAATGTCAACGGTGTTCGCATGGTCGATGACCGTTGATATAGTTGACCTCAACTTGTAAAGGAGGGTGCGCATATGCCGCAGACGACATACATTTGCCGCGTTGCCGCGCGTGCCCTGTATATGGCTCGGAGCCGCATATGAGCAGGTATGTTCACGGCTCCGGGAGAGACGACGCACAATTAAATAATCGACCGCAAAGCAGGTTCCCTAAAATTCCGGGTTTGAGCACGGCCGGGCAATTGCCGTCCGTCGTGCATCGATACCGCTGCTATCCGTTTTTGGTTCGAGAGGGGAACCGTTATGGCTGAAGAATTTGATTTCCATCCGATGTGGGAGAGCCTCGGCATGAATCTTGCCGACCACGACATGCTGCTGGGTGCCGTGGGCCAGATGTACGGCGATATGTTCCTGACGCAGAACAATCGCCCCAAGTCCACGTCCTACCTGGATTTTGTCGCCACCAACATCCACAGTGGCCGCATTAAGGAGATGCTTGACAAGAAGGCGGCCGGCGAGGCCACCAAGATCGTCGGCTCGTTCTGCGTGTACGTGCCCGAGGAGATCGTGCTTGCCTGTGACGGCATTCCCGTAGGTCTGTGCTCGGGTGCCGATTGGGCAACCGATAAGGTCGAGGAGCACCTGCCGCGCAACACCTGTCCGCTTATCAAGAGCTTTGCCGGCTTTAAGCTGGGCGAGGTCTGCCCCTACATTGAGTCGAGTGACCTGGTGGTAGGCGAGAACACCTGCGACGGTAAGAAGAAAGCCTACGAGTTCTTTGCCACGCAAAAGAACATGTACGTCATGGATATTCCCAACGTGCACGACGAGTCGACGCTCGTGACCTGGAAGGCCGAGGTCAAGAAGCTCGCCGCCAAGATCGAGGACGAGTGCGGCGTCAAGATTACGCCCGAGCGTCTGAAGGCTGCCATCCACGCCGTCAATGAGAAGCGCCGCGCCCTGCAGCGCCTCGCTGCCACGCGCGCTGCCGACCCTGCGCCCATCAGCGGTCTCGACAGCCTGCTGACCGTTCAGGCCGCCTTTATGGACGACACACCGCGTCTGACCGGAGCCATCAACGATATGGCGGCTGAGTGCGAGCAGCGTGTCGAGGCCGGCGAGGGCGTGGCGCCCAAGGGGACCAAGCGCATCCTGTACACCGGCACGCCCATGGCCGTGCCCAATTGGAAGCTGTTCAACCTTATCGAGAAGGCCGGCGGCGTTGTGGTAGGCGAGGAGTCCTGCACGGGCTCGCGCTACTACAAGGACCTGGTCGATGAGTCCGGCGAGACGGTCGACGAGATGCTCGACGCCATTGCTGAGCGCTACTTTAAGATCAACTGCGCCGTCTTTACCCCCAACGACCAGCGTATGAAGGACATTGTCCAGATGGCCAAGGACCTGCATGCCGACGGCATCGTCGACGTGGCTCTGCAGTTCTGCACGCTCTACGAGATGGAGTCGTTTGCCGTGGAGAAGGCCGCCGAGGAAGCCGGCATTCCGTTTATGCACATCACGACCGACTACGCCGGCGAGGATGCGGGCCAACTGCAGACGCGCATTGAAGCTTTCTTGGAAACCATTTAGGGGTATCTGTCCCGGCGGCTTCCCCAGGCACCCGATCTTGCCGTTCAAACCATCGTTTGCGTACCAAAGTACGCGGCGCTTCTCTTTCACGGCAACCTCGGGCACCTGGGAAAGCCGTTTCCTTGGTTGGTTAAAAGGTTTGTTAAGGAGTTATATGTCGGAATATATTGAGCAGCCGTTGCCGTCCACGTTTGAGGAGTTCAACGAGCAGCGCAAGGCGTCGTTTATTCGCGTCAAGGATTACAAGCAGGCAGGCAATCGCCTGGTCGGCTTTTTGTGCAGCTATACGCCGCTCGAGATTATCGATGCCGCGGGGGCCGCAAGTGTCGCTCTGTGCGGTACGTCCGATGAGGTGATTCCCGAGGCCGAGAAGGTGCTGCCGGCAAATCTGTGTCCGCTCATCAAGTCGACGTATGGTTTTGCCTATTCGCAAAAGTGCCCGTTTACGTACTTTAGCGACATGATCATCGGTGAGACCACCTGCGACGGCAAGAAGAAGATGTACGAGCTACTCAACGAGCTCAAGCGCACGCACATTCTGCATCTTCCGCAGGGTCGCGATCGCGCCTACGAGCGTGAAGGCTGGTACGAGGAGTGCTGCCTGCTCAAGGAGGAGCTCGAGAACTTCTACGGCATCACGATTACCGACGATGACCTGCGCGCTGCCGTCCGTCGTCGCAACCGCTTGCGTGCGGCCCAGCTCGAGATGTTTGCGCTGCAGGCCAACCAGCCGGCGGCCATGAGCGGCGTCGACCTGATGAGCACCATGTTTGCCGGCACGTTCAGCTTTGATATCGAGGCCTATGCGCAGCAGCTGGAGCAAAAGATTGTCAAGCTGCGCGAGGCCTACGACGCGGGCGAGCGCCCGGTCGCGGCGGATGCCAAGCGCATTCTGATCACCGGCTGCCCAGTGGGTGGCGTAATCAACAAGATCGGTCGCACCATCGAGTCCAACGGCGGTGTGGTCGTGTGCATGGACGACTGCTCGGGTGAGCGCACGGCGGCCATGATGATCGACCCGGAGGCTCCCGATATCCTGCGCGCCATCGCCGACCGCTACCTGGATATCAACTGCTCGGTCATGACGCCTAACGACGGCCGCATGGAGAACACGCTGACCATGTGCGAGAAGTACCATGTCGATGGCGTGGTAGAGAGCGTGCTCCAGGCGTGCCACACCTTCAACGTTGAGAGCGCGCGCATGCAGGAGGCCGTCGAGGGTGCGGGTATTCCGTATATGAAGATCGAGACCGACTACAGCAACGGTGACATGGGCCAGATCGAGACCCGCATCGCCGCCTTTATCGAAACCCTCTAGCTTCCTCAGGCACCGGATCTTGCTCCTCAAACCGTCGCTTGCGTACCCAAAGTACGCTGCGCTCCTCTTTCGGGGCAATCTCCGGCACCTGAGAAACCTAGAGCTAAGGCGCCTGAACGCGCAGCTGTCTTTGATGTTTAGATTGGGAGAGAGCCATGATAGGGATCGGGATCGATATCGGGTCTACGGCGGCTAAGGCTGCTGTGGTCGACGGGGAGGGTTCGGTGGCGTGGACGTGCGTGCAGCCAACCGGGTTCTCCTCGGTCGATGCTTCCGAGCGGCTGCGCGAGGCGCTGGCAGCGGCCGGCTATGACGTGGCAGCCGACGATGTGCGTGTGGTCGCGACCGGCTACGGTCGTGTCGCCGTGCCCTATGCGCACAAGGTCGTGACCGAGATCACCTGCCACGGTACCGGTGCCGTGCGCCTGTTTGGCGATCACGGCACGGTGATTGACGTAGGCGGCCAGGACACCAAGGTCATTCAGCTTAAAAGTGGCCGCGTGGCCAAGTTTGCCATGAACGACAAGTGCGCCGCCGGCACGGGGCGCTTTTTGGAGATCATGGCCGATCGCCTAGGCATTTCCCAGCAGCAGATGGCTGACCTGGCGCGTTCCGGCGAGCCCACCAAGATCAGCAGCATGTGCACGGTGTTTGCCGAAAGCGAGGTTATCAGCCTGATCGGTCGCGGTGAGCCGCGCGAGAACATTGCGCGTGGCGTGATCGACAGCGTGGTCTCGCGCGTGGCGACCATGGCCGGGCAGGCCGCGGGCGCCCCGTACTACCTGACCGGTGGCCTGTGCGAGAACGCCTTCGTGGTGGAGCGGTTGGGCGAGCTGCTGGGGTCGCCGGTGACCACCTCGCCCCAGGCTCGCTTTGCTGGTGCCATCGGCGCGGCGATTCGCGCACAGGCGCTCAATTAATGCATCCGCCGCAGGCTCGCATTCATGCGTATACTGGGAGAAAATGATTGACCGATGAGAGGAGGTATCGATGGCTGACGATCAGATTAAGCTCACGTCCATGACGGCCGCGAGCGGTTGAGCCGCTAAGTTGGCTCCCGGAGCCCTCGCCCAGGTCCTGGGCGATTTGCCCAATGTGCATAACGACAACTTGCTCGTGGGGTTCGATACCTCCGACGATGCGAGCGTCTTCCGCGTAGGGGAGAACCTGGGGCTCGTGCAGTCCATCGACTTCTTCCCACCGATGGTCGACGACCCGTTTCTATTTGGCCAGATCGCCGCGGCAAACTCACTGTCGGACATCTACGCCATGGGCGGGCGGCCGAGCCATGCCATGAACTTGCTGTGCATCCCGAGCTGTCTGGGCGTTGAGGTTGCCGGTCAGATTCTGGCGGGCGGCGCCGACAAGTGCGTCGAGGCGGGTTGCTCCATCGCGGGCGGTCACACCATCAACGACGACGAGCCCAAGTACGGCCTGTCCGTGAGCGGGTTTGTCGCGCTCGACCGCATGCTCGCCAACAGCGGCGCGCGCGTGGGCGATGCGTTACTGCTGACCAAGGCGGTTGGCTCGGGCATCATCACCACGGCCATTAAGGGCGAGCTCATCGAGCAGGACGAGGCCGCAGCCATGTTTGACTCGATGCGCACCCTCAACGAGGCTCCGATTCGTCTGGCCGAGGGACTTGAGCTTCACGGCTGCACCGACATTACGGGCTTTGGTCTGATCGGGCACGCGTGCGAGATGGCCGAGGGCTCGGGCGTGCAAGTTGAGCTTGCGTCGGGGGCGGTGCCACTCTTTGACCAGGTGCTCGACATGGCGCGTTTGGGCATTATCCCCGCGGGCTCCTACCGCAACCAGGACTTCTTTGGCCCGCGCGTGACGGCCGACGAGGACCTTGAGCCGGGCATGCTCGACGCGCTGTACGACCCGCAGACGTCTGGTGGCCTGCTTATCGCGGCACCTGCTGCTGATGTGGATGAGCTTGCGAGCCGTCTACATGCCGAAGGACGTATCGCCGCCGTCGTCGGGCGCGTGTACGAGCCGGTACCAGGCGGTCCTGCCGTTCGCGTTGTGCATTAAGGAAAACCGTTTATGCGACCGCCTACTGTTCTGGGCGGTCCCTTTTGAAAGGAAAAACTATGTCTACCAAAATTGAAGTCAATGCCATGGGCGATGCCTGCCCGCTGCCCGTCGTCAAGACGCTCAAAGCCCTGAAGCAACTCGATGGCGAGGGCACAGTCGTGACCTCGGTCGACAACGAGACCGCCGTCAAGAACATCTCGAAGATGGCGCAGGAGAAGGGCTGCACGGCCTCGGTCGAGAAGATCTCGGACGCTGAGTGGCACGTGACCGTCGCGACCGCCGGTGCCGTGGCCGTTGCGGACCCCGAGCAGGACGGCGCCGCTTTCTGCGACGCCAGCGCCGGCAAGGGCAAACTTGTCATTTCCGTCTATACCGATTGCATGGGCCGTGGCGACGACGAGCTGGGCCACAAGCTCATGAAGGCGTTTGTCTTTGCCGTGACGCAGCAGGAGGAGCTGCCCGCGACCATGCTGTTCTACAACGGCGGTGCCAAGCTCACCGTCGAGGGCTCGCCGGTGCTCGATGACCTGAAGGGCTTGGCGGAGCAGGGTGTCGAGATTCTCACCTGCGGTACCTGCCTCGACCACTATGGCATTAAAGACCAGCTTGCGGTGGGCGAGGTCACCAACATGTACGTGATCGTGGAGAAGATGGAGCAGGCCGCGCGCGTCGTGCGCCCGTAGCGTATTGGTTGGAGTTGCCATGAGGGAGAAGCGCCCGGCGCTTGTCATCACGTTTCCCACCACGGCGGCCGCCATGGGTTGCGAGTCCCTGTGCATTGAGCGCGGTCTTCCCGGGCGAACGATTCCCGTGCCCGGGGAGGTCGCTGCCGGCTGCGGTCTGGCGTGGAAGGCGTTGCCTGCCGATGAGGAGCTGCTGCGCAGCGAGCTTACCGCGGCGGGCGTTCCCACCGAGGGCTATACCGTGATTGATATGTGGGAGGTCGTGCGATGATCTACCTGGATAACGCAGCGACGACCATGCACAAGCCGCAGACGGTCATCGATGCCGTGACGCAGGCGATGTGCTCGCTCGGCAATGCCGGGCGCGGCGCCACGTCGGGTGCGCTCGACGCGGCGCGTACCATCCACGGCTGCCGTGCCAAGCTCGCGCGCCTTTTGGGTTGCCCGAGGGCGGACCATGTGTGCTTTACGCCCAACTCCACGGCGGCGCTCAACACCGCCATCAACGGGGTGGTGCGCCCCGGCGACCATGTGGTCACAACGGTGCTCGAGCACAACTCCGTACTGCGTCCGCTCAACCGCCTGGCAGCGGAACGGGGTGTGACCGTTGAGCATGCGGGCTGTGACGTTAACGGTGTGCTCGACTACGACGAACTCGAGCGGCTTGTCACGCCGGGTACGCGCGCCGTGGTGGTGACGCATGCCTCCAACGTGACCGGCAACGCGGTCGACGTTTCGCGTGTGGCTGCCATCGCGCATGCGGCCGGCGCGCTGGCGATCGTCGACGCCTCGCAGTCTGTCGGCACGGTGCATATCGATATGCAGGCCATGGGGCTCGACGTGGTGTGCTTTACCGGCCACAAGGGGCTCATGGGTCCGCAGGGGACCGGCGGCCTGGCCGTAGCAGAGGGCATTGACGTGGCGCCGTGGGCCATGGGCGGCACGGGCGTGCACAGTTTCGATGCGTTGCAGCCGCTTGAGTGGCCCACGCGCCTTGAGGCGGGCACGCTCAACGGCCACGGTATCGCCGGCCTTTCCGCTGGTCTCGACTTTATCGAGGCCCAGGGTGGGGTCGAGGCGATTGCTGCCCACGAGCGTGCGCTCGCTGATCGCTTCCTTGCCGGTGTGCGCGAGATTCCGGGGATTAAGCTCTATGGTGCCTTTGGCCAACCGACGCGCTCGGCGATCGTCTCGCTCAACGTGGGCGATATCGACTCTGCCGAGATCTCGGATGCACTCATGCAAGGGTGGGGGATTGCGACGCGCCCCGGCGCCCATTGCGCCCCGCTCATGCACCGTGCGCTGGGGACCGAGCGTCAGGGTGTCGTTCGCTTCTCGTTTGGGTATTTCAACACGGACGAGGAAGTCGACACCGCGATTGACGCTTTGCGCGATTTAGCCTGCTAGAGCGTATATACTTGCGGGACGGGTCTTTTGCCCGTCCCGTTTTTGTTTCGACCCGAAAGGTGTGTCTATGGCCTCATCCGCCTCGCGTGGTCTGCGCTCCGACCATGTCGTTACCGTCGGCATCGCCCTGTTCTCGATGCTCTTTGGCGCCGGCAACCTTATCATTCCGCCACTGCTGGCGCTGCAAGCAGGTTCAGCCACGCCGGTCGCCATGCTCGGCTTTCTCATCGCCGCCATCGGCCTGCCCGTCATGGGCTTTATCGCCGTGGCGCTTGCCGGAACGGCGCGCGAGCTTGCCGGCCGCGTGCACCCCAAGTTCGGTGAGTTCTTTGTTGCGGCGGTGTATCTGGCCATCGGCCCGTGCCTGGCCATTCCGCGTACGAGCTCCACGGCCTTCGAGATGCTGGTGCCGCTGCTGCCCGAGGGCGTTTCGCTTGGCACGGCTCGCCTGGTGTTTGCCGTTGGCTTCTTTGTCGTCGCGTTTGCTCTCACGCTGCGCCCAGGTGTCATCACGCGCGTGCTCGGCCGCATTACGGGCCCCGCGCTCATTGTGCTCATCGTGTTGGTCGTGGGTGCCGCCGTGGTCTCGCCACTGGGACCGGCTGCCGCGCCTCAGGCTCCCTACGATGCAGGCGCCGCCGTGCAGGGCTTTTTGACTGGCTATCAGACCATGGACCTGCTCGCGTCGCTCGCCTTCGGCATCATCATCGCCGAGACCATCCACGAGTTGGGCGTTACCGACGATAGGCGCGTGGCCTTCGAGATCTCGCGTTCGGGTGTGATCGCCGGCGTGCTCATGGCCATCATCTACTGCGGCCTGGCGCTTGCCGGAATGCAACTCGGCACGGTTATGCCCGATGCCACCAACGGCGCTGCCATCCTCGCTCGTTCGGCCTCCATGCATTTTGGGCTTGCTGGCACGGTCGTGGTCTTCGCGATCTTTTTCCTCGCCTGCATGAACGTGTGCATCGGTCTTATTAGCTGCTGCTCGCGCTATTTCTGTGAGACGTACGTAGTTGAAGGGGGAGCGGAGGCTTCCGAGGGGGCCATGCGCCGCTCCTTCGCGATCCTTGCCTTTGTGTTCGCGGCGTTTTCGTGCGTGTTCTCCAACGTGGGCCTCGACGTGATCCTTATGTTCTCGGTGCCCATGCTTAACGCCTTGTATCCCGTCGCCATCGTGCTGGTTCTCATGGGTTTGGTACACGGCTTTTGCGACGCTCATCCGCAGGTGTGGGTCTGGGTTGGCGGTGTGGTTGCCGTGCAGAGCGTGATCACCTCGGTCCGCGATGCGTTCTTTGGGGGCACGTGGCTGCCGTTTGATGCGCTGCCGTTGGCGGATATCGGTGCCGCGTGGGCGCCGGTTGCCGTGGTGGCATTTGTGATCGGCCTGCTCCATAGTCGTTTTGTCGCACATTCGAGGAGCTAGGGTTTCTGCGCTTGCACAGGCGGGGAGTCTCCCCTATAATTTCCTTCGCTTTGGGACACGCAAGGTTTAGACCTTAGCTGCTCAACACCTTCGGGACGTGGCGCAGTTTGGTAGCGCGCCTGCTTTGGGAGCAGGATGTCGCAGGTTCAAATCCTGTCGTCCCGACCATATCTTGCGGGCGTAGTTCAATGGTAGAACCCCAGCCTTCCAAGCTGATGACGCGGGTTCGATTCCCGTCGCCCGCTCCATAGGATATCTTTAACGGCTTTGGCTCCTTTTGGTGCCAGAGCCGTTTTCATATACATGCCGGGGACCCCACATGGGGGTGCGGACGATTTCTTGGACCGCGCCTAGGCGTATCCAAGCTTCCTGCGGTACTCCATCGGGCTGAGCCACCCGAGGGACTTCTTGATCCGCTCCTCACGATAGTATACGAGG
>CABUUK010000048.1 GCA_902494765.1 uncultured Collinsella sp. | reverse complement strand
TTGCTCCCAACTTTTTGAATAATTTTCGAGCCGAGCCGACATAACCGGTGTAGCCTTCACGCAGCGAAGCTGTTGGAATAAATGCGACTTTTTTATTTTCAATTTCTTCCTTTATCAGGCTTCCTACACTTGAAAAGTGCGAACATAAAAACAGTTTCATCAATATTCTCCTTTATATATAAATTCTTATTTGTTGAACTAAGCCGTGTATACCATACTCTCCAATGAAAGAACGCCCTGATATAGCGTAATTTGCTGTTTTCCTACGTACGTGCGTACACACTCCACAGGAATTCTTAGGGCCCTGCCCCCTTAGCACACGGACATTGGAACAAAGACTAGTGTGTTACGCCTTGCCAGAGGTGTACAGGCTCCCGGTACGCACGTACGCAGCCATTGCCATCAATGCGCCATATAAGTGGCGATCAAGTTCGCATAAAGCGACCTTGGTTTCGCAAAATAAAAGGCAGGATACCATCATCACCACGATGATATCCTGCCTCTGTTCGTTCCTGTTTACCGTTCCGAATAGTCCTTCCGCAGAATTTCCGATAAACAAAAAACGTACCCGAACCCTTTCTCGTAAAAGAATCGGGTTAGAGTACGAACTGAATGCTGGATCAATAAAAAACCACCAGAAAGGTGCCTGTCCCCTTTGTGGTGGTTTTGGGCCAGTCCTAGAGCGTGTGGCCGTAAGCGTCGGCGGCCTTGATGGCGGCGGCGAACTTTTCGTCGGTGAAGGGCTCGGGGTTTCCCTGCTTCCACTCGTTGGTGGCGTGCGCGTATTCGCACAGGGCCGGGATATCTGCCTCGGTAAGGCCAACCTGCTCAAGCGTTACGGGCAGCCCCATCTGCTTGTTAAAGGCGGCGTAGCGCTCAAGGTTCTCGGTATCGCCCGTATAGGCAAACAGTACCAGCACGCCCAGGCTCACGACCTCGCCATGCAGGTAGGTGCCCTCACGCGGAATGCTGCAGGTGGCGTTGTAGAACGCGTGCGCCACGCTCGAGTTGTAGTAATAATCGTTCTGGTTGGTCAGGTTCGAGACATAGCCCGTGTTGACAACGATGTCGAGCGCGATCTGCTTGACGGCCTCGCTCGACAGATTCTGGCGCACATCCTCAAGACCCTGCACACCATAGGTAAACAGCGGCTCGGAGCAGGTGTGGGCGAGTGCCAGGCCAAGACCGGCGGTGTGCTCCAAATTACCGGCGCTCGTGGCGTACTCGACCTCGGGCTGCTTGGACAGGGCATCGCCTACACCGGCCCAGAAGTACTCTGCTGGCGCCTCGGCGATGATCTTGGGGTTGATGAAGATGTGCGCGGGGCGGTTGGGGTACGAATAGCCCTCGAGCGAGCCGTCGTCGTTGTAGACAACGGCAATGGCGGTCGCGGCGGAGCAGTTGGAGCAGATCGTCGGCACGGTAAAGACGATCTTCTTGAGCTCGATGGCCGCCGTCTTGACGGTATCGAGCGCCTTGCCGCCGCCGCAAGCAATGAGCACGTCGGCTTCCTGGCAGGCGGGGGAGTTTACGACCTTGGCGATATTGGCACGCGTACTGTTGGTACCGTAGACGCGCGTCTCCAGGACCTCGACATCGGTACCTTCAAGTGCCGCCTCGATTCCCGGCAGCGCCGCAGCCAGGGCTCGCTTGCCGCCAATGATGGCGACTTTCTTCGCGCCGTACTCCGCCAGTGCAGTTGGCAGCTTGGTAAAGCAATCCTCGCCAACGGTGTAGTCGCTCATTCCAATTGTGCGCATAGCAGCCTTCTTTCGTTCGATAAAGTGCTTTCAGGTATTTTGCTCCTAGAGAAGGTCCACGGCCGCGAGAAATTTCGAACGTATAAAACCAGTGTTGAGGGTTTTTCGCCGACGCGGAACGTGCTAGCATACACCGTATAAGCGTTGATGGGGACGAGTAGTCGGCCGTCCGCATGCTACAGAGAGCGGGAAGCGCTGAGAACCCGTGCATGCGACCGATGAAAATCACCCCGGAGCTGCGGTCCCAACGGACGTGCCGCGCAGGTTCGTCTTAGTAGACATCGCCGAGATGGCCGTCGATACAGGCCAGCCGAGTAACGGATGCGAGCGCGCGAATACGCGGGCGAGGGCATCTAAGCTGGGTGGTTAAACGAAGAGCTTTTGCGGGCGTACAGCTCGTTTTGTGGCGCTTTGTCCCAGCTTGTAGGGACGGGCGCTATTTTGGTGCCCAACGGGCGTGTGCGCCCATGACATGAAAGGGGTACCGTGGCAAACGAGTACAAGCAGACGATGAATCTGCCCAAGACCGGTTTTCCCATGCGTGCCGGTCTTTCCAAGTCCGAGCCCAAGCGACTCAAGGACTGGCAGGACAACAAGGTCTACGAGCAGGTTCTGAAGAAGAACGAGGGTCACAAGAAGTTCGTGCTGCACGACGGCCCTCCGTACGCCAACGGCCCGATCCACATCGGCCACGCCATGAACAAGATCTCCAAGGACATGATCAACCGTTACTGGATGATGCAGGGCTATGAGGTTCCCTATGTCCCCGGTTGGGACTGCCATGGCCAGCCGATCGAGCATAAGGTCGAGGAGAAGCTCGGCACCGAGAAGTTCAACCAGACCTCCACGGCCAAGATCCGCGAGCTTTGCAACAAGTTCGCTGTCGAGAACATCGAGCTGCAGAAGGCCGGCTTCCGTCGCCTGGGCGTGCTCGGCGATTGGGACAACCCCTATCTGACGCTCTATCACCAGCATGACGCCGCCGATATCGAGGTCTTCAAGGCCATGTTCGATAAGGGCATGATTTATCGCGGCCACAAGCCGGTTCACTGGTGCAAGCACTGCCACACCGCGCTGGCCGAGGCCGAGATTGAGTACTCCGACGAGACGAGCCCGTCCATCTTCGTGCGCTTTGAGATGACCTCCAAGCCCGCCGGCCTCGAGAACTTCGACGGCCCGGTTGACTTTATCATCTGGACGACCACGCCGTGGACCATCCCCTCCGACCAGGCAGTTTCTCTCAAGCCCGGTGCCGCCTACGTCGCCGTTGAGCACGACGGCCGCGCCGAGGTCATGCTTGAGGACCTGGCTCCCAAGTGCTGCGAGGAGTTTGGCTGGGAGTACACCCCGGTAATGGTCGACGGCAAGCCCTACGTGGTTCCCGCCGAGACCTTCCACCACATCCACTACAAGCAGCCGATCTTTGACGGTGTTGAGGGCGTGGCGCTGCTGGCCGATTACGTCGGTGTCGATGACGGTACCGGTATCGTCCACAACTCGCCCGGCCACGGCGTCGACGACTACTTCGCCTGCCTCAAGGAGGGCATCACCGACATCTGCATGCCGGTCGATGACGACGGCAAGTTCTACACCGGCGAGGAATTTGGCACCGGTGGCCCCTTCAGCGGCATGGATACCGATGAGGCCAATCCGCACATCATTGAGTTCCTGCGCGAGCGCGGCACCCTGGTTCTCGAGAAGAAGATCACGCACAGCTATCCGCACTGCTGGCGCTGCAAGCACCCGGTGCTCTTCCGTGCTACCGACCAGTGGTTCGTCTCGATGGACAAGACGGGTCTGCGCGAGCAGGCTGGCAAGGAGGTCCGCGAGAACGTCAAGTGGTATCCGGCCCATGCCGCCAACCGCATCGGCGCCATGGTCGAGCAGCGTCCCGACTGGTGCATCAGCCGCCAGCGCAACTGGGGCGTGCCTATCCCCAGCTACACCTGCGCCGACTGCGGCGAGAAGGTCATGAACGACGCTACGCTCGACGCCGTCATCAAGCTCTTCCACGAGAAGGGCTCTGACGCCTGGTTCACCGACGCTCCCGAGAGCTACCTGGGCGATGCCTGCGTCTGCCCCAAGTGCGGCGGCCATCACCTCAAGGCCGATAAGGACATCCTCGACGTGTGGTGGGATTCCGGCGTCTCTTGGAAGGCCGTCTGCGAGTACCGTCCCGAGCTGGAGTATCCGGCGGATGTGTACCTCGAGGGCTCCGACCAGCACCGCGGTTGGTTCCAGAGCTCGCTGCTCACCTCGGTGGGCTCCAACGGCCACGCTCCGTATAAGGCGGTCGTCTCGCAGGGCTTCACGCTCGACGGCCAGGGCCGCAAGATGTCCAAGTCGCTCGGTAATGTCATCGACCCCAATAAGGTCTGTGACGAGATGGGCGCCGACATCATCCGCCTGTGGGTTGCCTCCGTCGACACCAGCTCCGATGTTTCCATCGACCACGAGATCCTTGCTCGTACGTCCGATGCCTACCGTCGTTTCCGCAACACGCTGCGCTTCTTGCTCTCCGAGCTCGAGGGTCAGTTTGAGCCCGAGACCGACGGCGTCGCCTTCGCCGACCTGCTGCCGCTCGACAAGCTCATGGTTGCCCGTCTGACCCAGGTTCAGGCCGAGGTCGACGATGCCTACGCCAGCTACGAGTTCCCGCGCGCCTACCGTGCGCTATACGACTTCGTGGTTACCGAGCTCTCCAACGTGTATCTCGACGCCCTGAAGGACCGTCTGTACTGTGAGAAGCCCGGCTCGCTCGAGCGCCGCAGCGCCCAGACCGTGCTGGCCGAGCTCTTCTCGATGCTCATGCGCGACCTTCAGCCGATCCTGTCCTACACGGTCGACGAGGCCATGGCCTATGCGCCCGCCGGCTGCGTCGATCACCAGAAGTACGCCGCGCTGCTCGATTGGTACAAGTCGCCCATCACGTTCGACGAGGCCAATGAGTTTGAGGGCGTGCTCGAGGCTTCACTCGAGCTCCGTAGCGCCGTGACCAAGGCCCTTGAGGATGCCCGCTCCGCCGGTACCTTCACCAAGAGCCAGCAGGTCCGCGTCAAGGCGGTCGTTCCCGCCGAGATGTACGCGCTGCTGACCGGTGATAAGGCCGTCGACCTGGCCGAGTTCTACATCGTTTCCGATGTTGAGCTGACCCAGGGCGAGGAACTCTCCGTTGCCATCGAGGCAGCCGAGGGCGAGTGCTGCGACCGTTGCTGGAACTATCGCACCACCGTCGGCGAGTACAACGGCCACGCGCATATCTGCAAGCGCTGCGCTGACGCGCTGTAAGTTACGGCGTTCGTAGAACGCCGTAACCTACCGACGCTGCAAACGCCCCTAAGCGGCAATCTGACGTTCAATCGTCGGTCGCGTACCAAAGTACGCTTCCCTCCTCTTTCACGTCACCTTGCTCGCTTAGGGACGTTTTCGCTGTTGGCGACGGCAACGCGGCTTTTCCATTGTTGGAACTAGAGCCTTCTCTTTCGACCTGTGCTCTTAGTCGAAAGCTATTTAGCGACATTCCGTTATTCGGAATGTCGCTTTTGTTTTGTGCTGGTTATTTCGCTTGCGTTGGTGGATATGTCGTGCGCTCTGCGTATGGCAATGTAAGATGGTTAATTGCGTTCAACGGAATTCGATGTTCTTGAGGGTAGGGGATTGATTTGGGTCGTGCTGGGGATATGACGCCGTCTTTGCGTTGGCGGTTGGGTGTTGCTGGTGGGGTAGCGCTCGTTGTGCTGCTTGTTGACCAGCTGACCAAGCTTGCGGTTCGTGCCGTGGGCGAAGCTTTGCATGTGACTGCCATCCCCGGTGTCATCGACTTTATGTTTGTCCGCAATATCGGTGCTGCCTTTAGTATGGGCGAGGGGCATGGCATCGCGTTTGCCGTGCTGGCGTTGGCGGTCATTATCGCTATTGCCGTGTACCTCGTTCGTGCACCCCAGCTCGCCCATCTTGAGGTTGTGGGCATGGCGATGGTTGCGGGCGGTGCTATCGGCAACGCTATCGATCGTTTGGCCTTTGGCTTCGTGACCGATTTTATTGCCACCGCCTTCGTCGACTTCCCCGTCTTTAATGTGGCCGATATCGGCATTACCTTGGGCGTCGTGCTCGCCCTCTTCGGTTACATGTTCTTGAGCCCCGCTGCCCGTGAGGTCGATGCGACCGCCGAGCTTAACGCCCGTGATGAGGCCCGCGCTAAGCGCAAGGCCCAGCAGCGTGGGGAGCGTGCCCGCAAGATTCGCGAAAGGAATGATCGTTAATGGCCGACATCCATATTCTTGTTGCCGACGATTGCTCTGGCCAGCGTCTCGACGCCTTTTTGGGTGCCAACGACGGCTGCCCCACGCGCTCTGCCTGCGCGTATCTGATCGAGGGCGGCGCCGTAATCGTGAACGGCGAGACCTGTCTGTCAAAAAAGTATGCCGTACGCGCCGGTGACCGCATCTCGGTCGACCTGCCCGAGCCGCACGATCCCACCGATGTGATTCCCGAGGCCATCCCGCTCGACATTCGCTATGAGGACGACTATCTCATTGTGCTCTCCAAGCAGCGCGGGCTGGTGTGCCATCCCGCCCACGGCCACGAGAGCGGCACGCTTGCGAACGCCTTGGTCTACCACTGCGGTATCGATCATCTTGGTACCGTGCAGGGTGAGGACCGCCCCGGCATCGTGCATCGCCTGGATCGCGATACCTCGGGCCTTATGCTCGCGGCAAAAGACGACGACACCCAGCGCGCGCTTCAAAATCTCATTCGCACGCGTGCGCTCGACCGCCGCTATATCACGCTTGTCCACGGGCACATCGCCATGGACGAGGGCACCATCAATACCGGTATCGCCCGTTCTACGCGCGACCGCGTCAAGATGGCGGTTTCGGACGACCCCTTTGCCCGTCAGGCCATCACGACCTTTAAAGTCCTCGAGCGCTTTGATTCCACGCGCTTTGACGATGGTTATACGCTCGTTGAGTGCCATCTGTTTACCGGTCGCACGCACCAGATTCGCGTGCATATGCGTCATATCAACCACGCCTGCGTGGGCGATCCACTCTACGGCAAGTGCGATGCGCGCGCCGACCAGGGCCTGACCAGGCAGTTCCTTCATTCCTGGCGCGTGGCGTTCGACCATCCCGTGACGGGGGAGCGCATTGAATGCCGCGACGAGTTGCCGTGGGATCTCGCTGCGGTTCTCGACGATCTGGCTCCGCGCTCGCTCGGTCGCACGGCCGTTGGAGATGAAATCGTTCCGCAGCTCGGTCTTCTCGAAGCCTAGCCAGTATTAGGTGGTTTCTTGAACTCGGTAAGCCTGCGGTAAGATATACGATTGTTTACGTTACGCGTTGCTGGGAGCCTGCATGCTCGCCTTTTTACAAACCAACACACCCATCGTGATCTTCAACCAGATTGTCGTCACGCTGCTCACGGTCTGCTTTCTGTACCAGGTGGTCTTCTTTGTCATTGGCGCTCTTCGTGGCGAGGTCGCGCCTCCCAAGGCCAAAAAACTCCATCGCTATGCCTTTTTTATCGCGGCGCATAATGAGGAGGCCGTGATCGCCAACCTCGTTCGCTCCATCAAGGACCAGGATTATCCGTCCGAGCTCATCGAGGTTTTCGTGGTCGCCGATGCCTGCACCGACAACACGGCGCAGCTCGCGCGCGAGGCCGGTGCCATTGTTTACGAGCGCAATGACCTGGCCCGCAAGGGCAAGAGCTGGGTCATGGACTTTGGCTTCGACCGCATTCTCAACGAGTATCCCGACACGTTTGAGGGCTACTTTATCTTCGATGCCGATAACGTTATCTCCCGCGATTACGTTTCCAAGATGAATGATGCCTTTGACCAGGGCTTCCATGTGGTCACGAGCTATCGCAATTCCAAGAACTTCGGCAGCTCGTGGATCTCGGCTGCTAATGCCACGTGGTATCTACGCGAGGCGCGCTTCCTCAACAACGCGCGTAATATCTGCAAGACGTCCTGCGCTGTTTCGGGTTCGGGCTACCTCATCTCCGCCAGCGTTATCGAGGGCATGCACGGTTGGCAGTTCCACACGCTGACCGAGGACATTCAGTTCACCACGTTCTGCGCCATTCACGGCATTCGCATTGGCTATGCGCCGGCGGAGTTCTTTGACGAACAACCCGTGACGTTTAAGGCGTCCTGGAAACAGCGCATGCGTTGGACCAAGGGCTTCTACCAGGTGTTCTTTACTTACGGTAAGCACCTGGTCAAGTCGACCTTCCGCTACCATCGCTTTGCCGCCTACGACATGTTCATGACGATCGCCCCGGGTATGCTGCTGTCGCTCATCTCGATGCTCGCCAATGCGACGTTCCTGATCGTGGGTGGACTCTCGCACGGCTTTTTGGCTACCGAAGTCGAGATGCAGGCCTGTGCCGCTTCGCTCATTATGACCTTCGCCATGATGTATCTGACTTTCTTTATCCTGGCGCTGCTCACGACTATCTTTGAGTACAAGCACATTCACTGCGCGCAAAAGTGGCGTCTGGTGACTAACCTGTTTACCTTCCCGATCTTTATGTTCAGCTATATCCCCATCACGGTGGCCGCGCTGTTCCTGAAGGTCGACTGGGTCCCGACGCAGCACGCCGTCAGCGTTACCCTTGACGAGGTCATGCAAGGCGCCAAATAACCACCACCAAAACCACCGCAAAGGGGACAGGCACCTTTGTGGTGGTTTTTGCTTTTGAGCAGCTGCTCAAGGAGGTTTTCGATGATCTATATCCCGTTTTGGATTTGCATCTTTGCCGGCGTGGCAATTGATGCCCGAGAGCGACGGTTTCCCAATGGGCTTGCCGGCGCATGTGCCGTGGCGGCGTTGGCGGGCGTTTGGCTCGACCTCGGTTTGAACACAGCGCTTGACCACGCCGGTCTTGCGGTCATCGTCTACCTTGGCCTTGTGCTTACCGAGTCGCTCTGGCGTAGAGTTCGCCACGCTCCTGGCATTGGCATGGGGGACGTCAAGGCACTCTTTGCCCTTTGTACCTTCGATCCCCTGGGCGGCGTTGTCGCGTTTGCGGTTGCGCTCCTGACCCTTGCCGTCGCTTGCCTCATCGCAAAATCGCGCTCCCTGCCATTGCTCCCGTTTTTAGTGCCGATTTTTGCCATAATCGAGGTCGTGGGCTGCACTTTGTAACCGATTGCGCATCCTTTTTAAGGAGCATGCCATGGAATCTAATCAAGAAACGGCCGTCATTAAGGCGCGCATGGACCGTATTCCCTCGGCGTTGTCGCCCGAGCTTGTCGAGCGCATTGCCGCCGATCGTGCTTCGGGCTATATCAACCCGTATCGTTGCAACGATGATCAGGTCATTCGTCGTATTGATCGCGCCGCCGACAAAGGCACGCTTATGCGTCCGGCGTTTATGCGCGATACCGAAAAGATACTTCATCTTCCGGCGTACACCCGTTATGCAGGCAAAACGCAGGTCTTTAGCTTCCGTAGCAATGATGATCTTTCACGCCGCGGTTTGCACGTACAGCTTGTCTCCCGCATTGCGCGCGATATCGGTCGCGCCCTGGGGCTCAATTGCGATCTGATCGAGGCGATTGGCCTGGGTCACGACTTGGGACACACGCCTTTCGGCCATGCCGGCGAGCGCTTCCTCAACGATATCTTTCATGAGCGTACGGGGCGTTATTTTTTCCATAACGTGCAGTCGGTCCGCGTGCTCGACGCGTTGTATGGCCGCAACGTGTCGCTCCAGACGCTCGACGGCGTGCTATGCCATAACGGCGAGTACGAGCAGCGTGTGTTTGAGCTCTCGGACATGGGCTCCTTTGACCAGTTTGACCAGACGGTTGAGGATTGCATTGCCACGGGCTATAGCGCAATTGAGCATCTCCGTCCCATGACGCTCGAAGGCTGCGTGGTCCGCATCTCTGATATCCTTGCCTACGTTGGGCGCGATCGCCAAGACGCCATTGCGGCGGGCCTGCTTTCGCCCGACGCTTTTGATGATGGCCGGGGCGGTGCCTACAACAGTTGGATCCTCACGCATGCCTCCATCGATATCGTTGAGCACAGTTATGGTAAGCCGCGCATCGAGATGAGCGAGGACCTGTTTGAGGAAATTCGCCGAGCCAAGCACGAGAACTACGAGAAGATCTATAGCAAGGGCGGTATCGAAGGCGATTCCGAGGCGGAGCTGCGCGAGGCATTCGAAAAACTCTACGACCGTTGCCTGCAGGATATAAACGAAGGCGACGAGTCTTCGTATATCTTTAAGCATCATATTTCGCGCATTGAGCAGCAGCTTTCCTACTACGATCGCACCTACGCCTGGCAGGACGACAAGGATCAAACGGTGGTGGATTACATCGCGAGTATGACGGACGGCTACTTCTGTGAGCTGACAAGCAAGCTGTTCCCGGGTCTAAAGTTTCCGCATCGTACCTATATTAACGAACGGTAGTTCGTATCATTTCGGTATACTGTTGGTCAACAACGATTTTGATTGATGCACGGGATGGCTATGGACGACCTTTTTTCTGCTTCGACGCGCGAGCGTTTCTTTCAGAATGCGCCGCTTGCGGTGCGCATGCGCCCCAACACGCTTGATGAGTATGTGGGCCAGCAAAAGGCCGTCGGTAAGGGCTCATGGCTGCGTGCCGCGATCGAGCATGACGTGCTGTCGAGCGTGATTTTGTACGGGCCGGCCGGTACGGGCAAGACGACGCTGGCCCACATTATCGCCAACCATACCAAGAGCGAGTTTGTCGAGGTCAGCGCCGTGACGGGCACCGTGAAGGACTTGCGCCGCGTGATTGATGAGGCCAAGACGCGCCTGAATACCTACGACCGTCGCACCATTCTATTCATCGATGAGATTCACCGCTTCTCTAAGTCGCAGCAGGATGCCCTGCTGCATGCGGTTGAGAACCGTACCGTCATTATGATCGGCGCCACGACCGAGAACCCGTACTTCGAGGTCAACTCGGCGTTGCTCTCGCGCGGTCGCGTGGTGGAGCTTGAGCACCTCAAGGACGAGGATATCGCCATGCTGATCGAGCGTGCGCTCGAGGCGCCGCAGGGCTTGAACGGAAAGTTCTCTGCCGATGATGATACGGTCAAGACCATTTGCACGCTGGCCGCGGGTGATGCTCGCTCGGCGCTCACGACGCTCGAGCTGGCGAGCGAGATTGCCGTCACGCGTCCCGATACCGAGGGGACGCCGGCGCCGGCGGCAGGGGAGCGTTATCCCATCACCGTCGATGACGTGAAGATTGCCAACCCACGCCGCGGTTTTTCGTATGACAAAAACGGTGACATGCACTATGACATTATCAGTGCGTTCATCAAGTCCATGCGCGGCAGCGACCCCGATGCCACGATCTATTGGCTCGCGCGCATGATCGACGCGGGGGAGGATCCTAAGTTTATCGCTCGCCGCATTATGATTCAGGCTTCTGAGGATGTTGGCAATGCCGATCCGCAGGCACTTTTGGTGGCGCAAGCCGCGTTTAAGTCTGCCGAGGTCATTGGCTATCCCGAGTGCCGAATTAACCTGGCTCAGGCTGCACTCTATGTGTGCTTGGCGCCTAAATCCAACGCGTGCGAGGCTTCGATCGATGCGGCGCTGGCCGATATCCATAGTAGCGGATTGCGCGAGGTGCCCAGTTATCTTCGCGATCGTCACCGTCCCGGCAGCGACGAGTACGGTGTGTATAAGTATCCACATGATTATCCCGAAGGCTGGGTCGATCAGCGCTATTTGCCCGAAGGCTTGGAACGCGGTGCATTTTGGCAGCCTGCCGGGCGCGGCTGGGAAGAGTGGCGCGTAGAGCAAAGCGAACGAGACCGCAGCGGGAATGCACCGAGGTAGCTGCTGATAATTTTGTCCCACGTTGCTGCTCTTGGCATGTTCGGTCCCCTTTGGGGTACCATGAAAAGCGTCTGTATTTCGATTCTTCCGGGAGGCTTGTATGAGTCCCATTCAAATCGCCCTGCTGCTGCTCGCCGTTGCCGGCGTGTGGGCCATCGCTGAGCTCGCGCTTACCCTGCGCAAGACCCGCAATGTTGTCGACTCGCTCGATAAGACCGTGAACGACCTCAACAACACCATCGCCGAGGCTCAGCCTGTGGTGGCAAAGCTCGATGGCGCTGTCGATGAGCTTACGCCGGCGCTTGCCCAGATGGAGCCGCTGCTTAAGTCGAGCAAGACGGCAGTTGATGCCCTTACCTCCAATCTCGTAGAGGTCGAAGCCGTGGTTCGCGACATTTCCGAGGTTACGGGCAGCATGGCCGAGGCCAGCAATGCTGTGTCGAGCGTGACCGACTCTGCCGCCGGTGCTGTGCAGAAGCTCTTCAATAAGGTGAAGGCTCCTGCAGCCGACGCCGATCGCAAGCTCGCCGCTGCCGCTGCGGAGGCCGAGCAGCCTACCGAGCGCATCCTAATTGGCGAGGACGAGGCCGCCGCGGGCGACGATGATGGTCAGAAGTCTGTATCCAAGCCGGCTCAGTATTACACCTATACGCCCGCCGAGACCTCTGAGGAGTCCTGCGATGAGTAGCGAAGCAACCTGCCCTATCACGCTGACCGTTGCCGGTGACCCGCGTCTCGCTCGCCTTGTGCGCATGACGGCAGCCAACGTTGGTGCCCTGTGCTCTATGTCTGTCGATCGCATCGAGGACATCCGCATGGCTGCTGAGGAGGCTTTCATCTTTGGTTGCACCGCGGTCGACTGCGATGACATCACCATCAAATTCGATGTCGATGAGACCCACGTTGGCATGACTATTACCTTTGGCGACCAGGCTACGGTCGATGAAGACGACCAGGCTGCGGTGTATGCCGAGCTCATCCTCGCGAGCGTGTGCGACTCCTACGAAAAGACTACGGCGCCCCTGACGCTTTCCCTCGACCTCAAGGCGGATATCTAATATGACCGAACGTTCCCGGAGCGGCAAGACCGCTTGGGACAAGGAGAAAACCCGCGAGCTGTTTCGTCGCTACAAAGAAACCGGTGATCCGGACGCGCGCGAGCAGCTCGTCATGTCCCATATGAACCTGGTAAGGTTTCTTGCCAACAAATTTAAGAATCGCGGCGAGCCGCTCGACGACCTCATGCAGGTCGGCTATCTGGGTTTGCTCAAGGCTATCGACCGCTTTGACCCTGAGCGCGGGCTCGAGTTCACGACGTTTGCAACACCCACTATCCTGGGCGAGATCAAACGCCATTTTCGCGACAAGGGCTGGAGCGTGCGCGTACCTCGTCGTCTGCAGGAGCTCTCGGCCAAGGTCAACCAAGCTACTGACAAACTTACCAACGAGCTGCAGCGTTCGCCCAAGGTTGAGGAGATCGCTGAGTATCTAGATGTGACTGTCGATGAGGTCCTCGAGGCTATGGAATCGTCTTCGGCCTATACCTCGGTGCCCATCGAGGCTCCTGGTGCGTCCGATTCCGACGATGCCCCCTCGATTCTCGACCGTTACGCCGACGACGACAACGAGCTCGACTTTACCGATGACCGCCTAGTGATCGAGGAAGCCATCCGTGATTTCTCGCCGCGCGAGCGCGAGGTGATTGAGCTGCGCTTTGTGAAGGGCATGACCCAGATCGAGATCGCCAAGAAGCTGGGTATTTCTCAGGTACAGGTTTCGCGTCTGCTGCGCCGCACGCTTAAGAAGATTCAGGACAAGATCGACCCCGACGGAGTGATGATTCGTTCATGAGTGAGCACCCCCAGCAAACCGATCGCGTGCTGCGCGACACCCGCATTCTGACGCTGCGCATTTGGGCTGTTGTCGGCTGCATTGTTATTGCTGCTGTCATCTTTAACCTTATGGGCATCCTGGCACCGGTTATTGAGTTTCTTGCCGTCGGCTCCATCATTGCTTTTGTGATGTCCCCGATCACCAACTGGCTCGAGCACCATGGCGTGAATCGCGGCATCGGTTCGCTTATCGCGCTTATTGTTGTTGTTGCCGTGCTCGTCGGTGTCGTTTGCATCTTGTCGCCGATTCTCTTTGGTCAGATCATGGAAGTCCTGAGCCGCCTGCCCGAGCAGCTTCGTGTTGCGGGTGGCGATCTCAATGAGATGATCTCGCATGCCAAGACGCTCAACAACACGCCGCTCAAGGAGTATTTGGACGATAATCTTTCGTCCCTGGTTACCGTGGCATCGAAGTATGTGTCTCAGATTGCTGCCGAGCTTGGTCGCGGTGTGTTCCCGCTCATCACCAATACGGCCTCGCAGTTGTTCGTGATCTTCCTTGGTCTGGCGCTTGCCTACTGGATGGCCTGCGACTACCCTCGCATGCATCACGAGATTTGCACCATCATCGGTCAGGAGAAGGAGACCTCGTACCGCTTTATGGTCGCCATCCTTTCTCGCTCTGTCGGCGGCTACATGCGCGGTATGGTCGTGACGTCCATCTGCGGTGGTTTCCTCGCCTTTATCGGTTTTTTGATCATCGGTCATCCGTATGCGGCGCTCATGGCTATCTTTACCGGCATCATGCATTTGGTTCCGGTCGTCGGTCCCTGGGTGAGCGCAGCAATCGCCACGGTACTCGGCTTCATGTTCAGTCCCATGTTGGCGTTATGGACGCTCATCGTGACGATGGTCGCGCAAAACGTCACCGATAACGTGATTTCGCCTAAGGTTATGCAGAGCTCGGTGCAGGTGCATCCCATCATGAGCCTCACGGCGCTCGTTATTGGCTCGGCACTCATGGGCCCCATCGGCATGATTATTGCCATCCCGCTATGTGCGGCCCTCAAGGGTATCTTCGTGTACTACTTCGAGAATGAGACCGGCCGCCAGCTTGTGGCCTATGACGGCGCCGTGTTTAAGGGCACACCGTACCGCGATGCCGATGGCAACCCGGTCGCCGCCTACGACGCGCTCGGCGACGACACCTTCATCTACGAGTCCGAGCTCATCGGCAACGAGACCGCGCCCGAGGCCCAGGCCATGCCCAAACCCGAGCTCGATAATCCCTGGATGAAGCTCTCGGGCCTTCAGCCCGATGCTACGGGCTTTTTCAAGAATCCCTTCGCCAAAGACGACGATTTCAATATGAACGACGAAACCAAAACCGGCATCGACGGCTCCATGGACGATTCGGATTCTAAATAGGTTCTATTAACGTTTCTTGAAGTTGTAAATGACAAGAAACGCGACCAAAGCGATTGATAAGGGGCCGGCTACATAGAAAAAGAGAACGTCAATTGCGCGTAGAGTGTAATAAGCCTTATCGCCGGACATTACTGTATACGATACGTATCCAAATGATGGTTGGTTTGCGTACCAGCATGAGAAGGCTAAGAGCGCTAAAAGTGCTACAACCAGAAGTGCATTCAGGACAAATCGTTTGCTTTTCATCGATCGCTCCTTCCGGGTGAATCTTATATGCAATTATACAGCAGTCCTTTTTCAAAGGATCGCGCAGTACTAAATAACGTGCACTTTCGCTGGAGGGTCGCTGTTTGGCGACCCTCTTTTTTGCACAGGCGCGGCGGGATGGTAATATCGTTACGTTTGAACTGTTTCGATGTGAAACCGAGGAGATTCCCTCTATGAGTGCTGACTACCCGTCAATGACTACGGCCGAGATTCGCTCCAAGTTCCTCAACTTCTTTGAGGAGCGCGGTCTTAAGCTCTATCCTTCTTCGTCCCTCGTCCCTGACGATCCTTCGCTGCTGCTTGCCAACGCCGGCATGAACCAGTTTAAGGAGTACTACCAGGGCAAGAAGACCATGAAGGAGATCGGCGCTATCTCCTGCCAGAAGTGCGTCCGCACCAACGACATCGATTGCATCGGCGAGGACGGCCGTCACCTGTCCTTCTTTGAGATGCTCGGCGACTTCTCCTTTGGCGGCGTCTCCAAGCAGCAGGCTTGCGCCTGGGCCTTTGAGCTCATCACCAAGGAGTTCAAGCTGCCGCTCGACCGCCTGTACTTCACCGTCTTTACCGAGGACGACGAGACCCACGACGTGTGGCGTTCTCTGGGCGTTGCTGAGGACCACATCTCCCGCCTGGGCGAGGACGATAACTTCTGGGCCGCTGGCCCCACCGGTCCCTGCGGTCCGTGCTCCGAGATCTACTTTGACATGGGCGAGGAGGTCGGCTGCGGCAGCCCCGACTGCAAGCCTGGCTGCGACTGCGACCGCTTCCTGGAGTTCTGGAACCTCGTCTTTACCCAGTACGACCGCCAGGAGGACGGCTCCATGCCGGAGCTGCCGCACCGCAACCTCGATACGGGCATGGGCCTGGAGCGCATGGCCGCCATCATGCAGCACAAGACCGCCAACTACGACGGCGATCTGATGCAGCACCTCATCAAGCTGGGCGAGAAGATTAGCGGCAAGACCTATGACGCCGACGATTACTCTGGCGCCAGCCGCTCCCTGCGTATCATCGCCGACCACTCCCGTGCCGTCGACTTTATGATCTCGGACGGCATCCTTCCCGGTAACGAGGGTCGCGAGTACGTCCTTCGCCGCCTGCTCCGTCGTGCCGTGTTCCACGGTCGCCTGCTGGGCATCGAGGGCGCCTTCCTGACCAAGTTCATCGACGAGGTTAACGCTCAGATGGGTGAGGCTTATCCCGAGCTGCTCAAGAATGTCGCGCTCGTCAAGGGTATCGTCGCCTCCGAGGAGGAGCGCTTCTCCACGACGCTCGACAACGGCCGCGTCTATCTGGACGAGGCCCTGGCAGCGCTTGCCGAGGGCGCCGTGCTTTCGGGCGATGTCGCCTTTAAACTGCACGACACCTTTGGTTTCCCCATCGATCTGACCGTCGAGATCGCCGGCACCGCTGGCCACGACGTCGATATGGACGGCTTCACTGCCTGCATGGAGGACCAGAAGGCCCGCGCCCGCGCCAATGCCAAGGGCGACGCCTGGGGCAGCTTCAACGACGTGTGGGTCGAGCTTTCGGACAAGGTCGCAGCGACCGAGTTCGACGGCTATGACAACGATGTGATCGAGGGCGCCAAGGTTGTCGCCATCGTGCGCAACGGCGAGTCCGTCGAGTCCGCTGCCGCCGGCGAGGATGTCGAGGTTGTGCTCGACCGCACCCCGTTCTATGCCGAGATGGGTGGCCAGCAGGGCGATGCCGGCAAGCTTTCCGCCGAGGGCGTTGTTCTGACCGTTGCCGACACCAAGAACCACAACGGCCTGTATGCCCACGTCGCGCACGTTGCCGAGGGCACGCTGGCTGTCGGTGCCGCTGTTACCGCCGCGCTCGACGCCGAGCGCCGTGGCTTCCTGCGCCGCAACCACACCGCCACGCACCTGCTCGACGCTGCCCTTAAGCAGGTCCTGGGCGAGCACGTCTCCCAGGCCGGCTCGCTGGTGACGCCCGAGCACCTACGCTTTGACTTCACGCACTTCGAGGCCCTGTCCTCCGAGCAGCTCAAGGCTGTCGAGGACCTGGTCAACCAGCAGATCTTCGCTTCCAAGCCGGTCGTGACCCGTGTCATGGGCATCGACGAGGCTAAGGCTGCCGGCGCTGTCGCTCTGTTTGGAGAGAAGTACGGCGATGTCGTCCGCGTCGTCTCCGTGGGCGCTGAGGACCAGCCGTTCTCCCGCGAGCTCTGTGGTGGCACCCATGCCGCCAATACCGCAGAGATTGGTCTGTTCAAGATCATTTCCGAGTCCTCCACGGGCTCCAATGTCCGCCGTATCGAGGCCGTGACCTCTAAGGGTGCCCTCGACTACATGGCCGACCGCCTGGCGCTCGTTGACGCCGCCGCCGCTGCGCTCAAGTGCCGCGTCGACGAGGTTCCCGCCCGCGTGGAGAACCTGCAGGCTGAGCTGCGCGAGACGTCCAACAAGCTCAAAAAGGCTCTGACCGGTGGCTCCTCCGACGCCATCTCCAGCGCCATCGAGGGCGCCGTCGAGCTCGACGGCTATAAGCTCGTTGTCGCTGAGCTCCAGGGCCTTGAGGCTGCCGACCTGCGCAACGTATGGGATACCGTGCATCAGAAGGTCGCCGGCCCTGTCGCTTGTGTCGTCGCCAGCGTGACTGAGAAGGGCACTCCGGCCCTGCTCGCTGCCGGCTCCGATGACGCCGTCAAGGCCGGTTTCCACGCCGGTAACGTGATCAAGCAGATCGCGGGTCTGGTCGACGGTCGCGGTGGCGGTCGTCCCAACATGGCCCAGGCCGGTGGCAAGAATGCTGCCGGCATCGCCGATGCCCTCGCGGCCGCTAAGACCGCGCTCGGCGCCTAAGAATCTAAGAAGTCGCTGTGGTTGCGCTCGCGCTGGACATAGGGGAGATCAGGATTGGCATCGCCGTCTCGAGCCGTGATGGCAAGATGGCGATGCCTGTCAAGGTGCTTCCGGCTGCCGAGGTCACCGGTATGGCCAAGACGTTCCGCTACCTGGTTGAGGACTATGAGCCCGACATCCTGGTAAGCGGACGCCCCCTGACCATGGCCGGTGAGCCCGGCCCCCAGGCCGAGCGCGTTGCCGCCGTGGCGCAAAAGATTGCCGACGAGCTCGATCTTCCGCTGGAGTTTGAGGACGAACGTCTGTCTTCGCAAGAGGCCAAGCGTATCCTGCGCGAGCAGGGCCTCAACGAAAAGCAGATGAGGGGCAAGATCGACATGATTGCCGCCAGCCTGTTTTTGCAGACGTGGCTCGATCGTAAAAACGAGGAGGTTTCGCATGTCTAGCGCTTCCGATCCGCGCCAGCAGAATCGTACACGGCAGCCGGCGTCGCGCCCTGCCCAGCCTGGCCAGCGTCCGGCACAGCCGACGCAGCGCGCAGCTCAGTCTGCCGCGCGCTCGGTGCAGTCCTTCTCTCATTCGGCCCAACCTGTTCAACGGACGGGTCAGCAGCCTTCTGCTCGTTCGGTTCAGCATTCGGCTTCTCACGCGGCTCAACAGCCCACTGCTCGTACGGCCCAGCCTGCAGGCGGTACCCGCTTTAAGCAGCAGGCACCTACCCAGCGAACTCAGGTCCCTCAATCGCATTCGCATCACGCTCGCGGTTCGCATGGCGTTGCTCCGGCGACCCGCTCGAACTACAACACGCATGCTCGTCGCGGTGCTCAAAAGAAAAGCTCCCCGGTGCCTATGATTATCGGCGTTGTGGTGGCGGTGCTCGCGCTTGCTGCGATCACTTTCTTTGTCGTGCCGGCCGTCAA
>CABUUK010000047.1 GCA_902494765.1 uncultured Collinsella sp. | reverse complement strand
AGCGGTCAGTAGCGGTCAGTAGCGGTCAGTAGCGGTCAGTAGCGGTCAGTAGCGGTCAGTATATTCTTCGGAGCCGTTTCTCTGGGCTTCGGCGGACTTGCCAACTCGCGCTTGGGCACTACTCAGTAGATTACTCAGCAGTGCCCAGTAGATTACTCAGTAGTGCCCAGCAGGGGGAGGGCAGCAAACGCAATGGGCCTGTTTCCCGGCTAGGACCTGCAGCCTCAAACTTCGCTTGGCATCCTGTAGAACTGGTGCGGGTCTTTCGGGCTTTTCCCTACCCATTCCAACAGGCCTCGACCGGCAAGGTCTTTCAGAGTCTTCGAGGCCGTTTTCCTACCGACATTGGACTCCCGCGCGAGGTCGGAGGTCGTGATTTTCCCCTGAGCGGCGGCAATTGCCATCGCTGCTCGTTCGCGCTCGCTGAGGAGCGGTCGGTTGTCGGCCGCGGTTCTCCTGAAGGCCGCTTTCTGCAACCCAGGACGCTCGAAGACGACGACGGTGCTGTTGACGGTCTGCTCGAAGCGGAACCTCACGCCGGCTGCCTCGCAGGCCTCCTTGATGCGCGGTATGCCCGTGCCGTACTGCTCGATGACGCCGGCGCGGAACAGGGTGCGCGCGATCGCGGGGTTTCGGAGGCCGAACTCGCTCGCGGTACCGTCTAGGTGCTCTTGCGGCGAGTCGCCCTCGGGGAACAGGCCCGGGCTCACGATCTGGACGGTGTCCATGAACACGTTGACCTCGACGGCGGTGCCGGTGGTGTAGTCGCGGTGGCACAGCGCGTTGGCAACCGCCTCGCGGATGGCCTCGGCCGGGATCTCGGGGATCTCCTTGCGGTACATGCCCGTCTCGCCGATGACGAACTCGCGCCTGATGTTCGACGTCACGAAGTACTCGGCGAAGTCGAGCAGCTTGAGCATGGTGCCGCTCTCGCGGCGCAGGTCGAGGATCTTGGCCTTGGTGTTGCCGCCCAGAAGCCCCAGCTTCATCCTGGGGTAGGTGTCGGATCCCTCGCAGAACAGCTCCACCGCGGCGTTTCTTAGGCTGCCGTCGGGCGCGACGAGGTCGAGCCTTGCCAAGGTGTCCTCCACGCCGGCGAACCCGCCGCCCACGCGTCCGGCCCTGCCGCCGCGCGCGACGAAGTCACGCACCGCCTGCTCGTCGGCGTCGGAGACGGGCCTGCCGGACGGCAGCGAGTCCCACGGGCTACGGGCGCGCTCACGCTTGACGACCATGGCGCTCAGCTCCGAGGCCGACAGCGCTTTGTTCGAAGTCCCCACGCGGGTGAAGTAGCGTCCGTCGGCGGAGTAGGGGGCGTCGGCACCTGAGAAGGCAATTTTGATGTATCGCAGCCCATCATCGGCGTCGAGGCACTCGACCGTCGGGAACACCGCGGGCTCGATCTTGTCGGACACCCACGACGTCACCTGGCGCAGCGTTGCGTCGCTGACATCCTGGCCGATGACATCGCCGTTGTCCTTCACGCCGAAGTAGAGCTCGCCGCGGCCGTGCTTGTTCAGCATGGCGCTGATGGCTTGCAGTGCTTCTTTATGCTCGCCAGTGGACTTCTTGAACTCGACGGTCTCGCTCTCGCTGCCCAGGTTCATCCGCGCTGCCTTTCCCGTTCGTTGCTTGTCTCGTTGGATTATACCGTGGTCACCATGAGCGAAAACGTGGAAGCGCGCTTGCTTGCCTCTACCATGTTCTCATGCGCCTTAATGCCCTTTGTGAAGAATCATCCCATTGGGAAACGGGTCCCTATGGAACGATTTTGGTATCAGGCATAGGGGGGCGCTATCGTGGATGTCGTCACCATTGCCTGCGCCCTCGATCCAGAGATGTAATTACAGAAGTGCGGGGAAAAATCGAAAACCTTCGAGCACAACGCCGTTTTTTTGTATCAAAACCGCAGGTCGCGGAAGCCTAAAACGGGGGTCTGGTCAGCATTCCTTTGGTTTTCCCCGCACTTCCGAATTTGGCCTCTCGCCACATCCCGATTACGTCTTAAAGTGGCGCAAAAAGCCGTGTGCTCTGCTTGATTTTGCTCAGGAATTATGCCTGAGGGGTAGTGGATTCGCCTTTCTCCGCCGTGCAGCGGCACGTGTAGGGCTCTCTGGCTCAGGCGCGAGTCGCTTCCCGTCTGAAAAAGTTCTTAAAACAGCTTTAAAGTTGCCTTTGGCCTACATTGACAGCGTACAATATGCATGTTTACCATGGCAAAAGCTAAATTTGGGGAGGGGGAGCGCACGGTGGAAGTGCTGGTTGTTGGCAATACCGTGTATGTCGATGACGACTTTTGTGCCAAGGCGTTTCCCGGTGACCATGTTCAGGTCGTGGCGGCCAACGAGGCGCGCCGCGACGGGTCGTCGCTCCATGCGTCTTGGAAAGAGCTGCTGCAGCACCTGGACCAGGCTTACGAATTCGACCGTGTGGTCTACCTCTCTACCTATCTCACGCCGCATACCGAGGCCGTTGGCGACATCGAGCTGCTGCGCTCCGTCTTTCGAGCTTGCATGGGTCGCCAGATTCAGCTGCTGTTTGTGACTGGTCCCATGGGAGCGGACGGTGCGGTGGACGCTGCGGGGCAAAACGGCAAGGGCATCATTGCCCGTGCGGCCAACGACCTGTGCCGCTACTATGCGGTCCGCGACGGCATTCAGGCCAAGATCTTGCGCGTGCCGTATCTGTACACCGCCTCGCCCACGCTGGAAGACCCGATTTTGACCCCGCTGTTCGAGGCGTGCTCGCAAGGCTCTGCTGTCATGAGGGCTGGGGCGGACTCACCGCTCGGTGCCCTCTGCGCCGAGGAGCTGGCCGTTCTGGTGCGTCGCATCTTCGACAGCTGGGATGCCACATTCGAGGAACTCGAGGTTCCGGATAGCTTTGCCCACACCGTGGGAGACCTGGGCGAGGTGCTCAAGGGCTTGTTCCCGGGGCTCGACATTACCTACGACGGGGACGCCGTCGTCTCCATTGCTCCGAGCGATACCGTCCGCACGCGCTACGGGTGGTTCCAGCGCTATGACGTGCTGCGCGATCTTTCGACCATACACGCCCGCTGGGAGCAGACCCTCGCGGGCAAGCGCCATCCGCTGCGTGCCGCCATCGACCGCATGCGCGGGCGGACACTGCCCATCAAATGCCTGGAGACCGCGCTGGCCTGGGTGCTCTTTGAGGGCCTGGAGCTGGTGTTTTCGCAGTCTGCTCAGCTTAACGTGCTCGACTACCGCCTGCTCTACGTGGTGCTGATCGGCACACTGTATGGCTTGGACTTTGGCCTGGTTGCGGCGCTGATGGCGTCGGTGGGTTTGGCCGCGAGCTACTTTACTCAGTACGGCTATACCTTCCAGGGCCTGTTCTACGAGCCGTCCAACTGGCTGCCGTTTATTGCGTACTTTGTGGTGGGTGCCGTGTGCGGCTATGTGCAGCTGCGCAACAGCGAAGCCATTAGGGCGGAGCGCGATCAAAACGAGCTCGTGCGCAACCGCAATACGTTCCTTACGCAGCTCTACCACGACGCGATCGAGGACAAGCGCGCGTACAGGCGCCAGATCGTGGGTCGCCACGACAGCTTTGGCAAGATCTTTGCCGTGACGCAGGAGCTCGACGTGCTCAACCCGCGCGATATCTATCGCAAGTGCTGCGAGCTTCTGGGCGAGATCCTCGAGAACGATTCGGTGGCGATCTACCATGTTTCGGGTGGGGCATTTGCACGCCTGGTGGCAGCAAGTCCCGCGATTGCCGAAGATGCCGCACGCTCGCTCACGCTTGAGCAGCTTGCACCTCTTTTGGGCGACGGGGGTCGTTCGAACCTGTGGGTGAACCGCGAGCTGACGCCGGGGCTTCCCATGTTTGGATACACGATCGAGCGCGACGGGGCACCCGCCGTGTTGATCTTTGTGCGTAGTGCGGCCGAAAACCAAATGACCCTCTATTATCAAAACCTGTTCCGCATCTTGTGCGGGTTGGTCGAAAGCGCGCTGGGCCGTGCCTTTGACTATGAGGCGGTGGCGCAGGATAAACGCTGCGTTGACGGCACTTGCGTGCTCAAGCAGGCTGCCTTTGGCCAAGAGCTCGCGGCGGAGCAGGCGCTGGCAGATAGCAAGATGGGGAGTTTTTTGCTCCTGCGCGTGGTACCGGGCATGGAGCCTGTCGGCGAGCTGGTGGGCGCAATTGGGTCGGCAATCCGCGAGAGCGACGCGGCGGGCTTGGTCGACGGCGACGTGCTCTACCTGCTTATGCGCCAGGCAAAGGCATGCGATCTGCCCATTATCCGCGAGCGCCTGAGCGCAAAGCAGATTGCGGTGGAGCCCGTCGACGGCGAGGACATCGTGGAGCTGCTGCAGCACATCTCTTACACCGGTGACGGTGAGGGGGGTGCCGCTTGATCTCGCTTGTCGTTGCTGCCGTCTTGCTGCTGATTCATGCGCTGGTTTGCCTGATGCTGTGGACGCTCATGAAACTGGGCCTGCTGCCGGTGCGCGGGCACATGCTGGCTGTGATAGTGCTGGTGCCGCTGTGGGGCCCGTTGCTGGTGGTTTTGCTATCGGTGTGCAGCGCGGTGTTTGGCGAGGGGCTGAAAGGGTCTGCGCTGGAGTCGCTGCGCTTCAACGATGACCTGCATCGCAGTATGTCGGTACCGAGTGGTGAGGACGATTCAGGCGTAGTGCCGCTCGAGGAGGCACTCATCGTCAACGACCCGGCATACCGGCGCCGCCTAATGCTATCCATGCTCACCGAGGAGCCCGACGCGTACCTGGCGCAGCTGCAGGCGGCTAAGCTTAACGACGACGTTGAGGTGGCGCACTATGCCGCGACGGCGGTGGCGCAGATCTCCAAGGAGTCCGACCTTAAACTGCAGCAGCTGGAGCGTGCCTTTAAGACGGACCCGAGCGCTCAAAACCTCAACGAATACTGCGATTTTCTTGGTGAATACTTGTGCTCGGGCTTGGCTGAGGGGCGCGTGGCTCAGATTCAGCGCCAACAGTACGCGCGCCTGCTTGCGCGTCGCTGCGAGCGCGAGGATACCCTTGAGCTGCGCATTCGATACGCGACGGCGCTGGCCGATGTCGGACAGATCGACGAGGCGCAGGCCGTGACCGACCAGCTGGTGATAGACGTGCCCGAGGAGCAGGAGGTTTGGATGCTTTGCCTGCGCCTGGCCGTGATGCGCCGCGACGGTGACGAGGTCCACCGTGTGATCGATGCGATTGACAAGCAACATGTGTATTTGAGCGCCGACGACCGCGAAAAGTTGGCGTTTTGGCGCGACGGGGAGGAGGCCAGATGAGCGTGGCGCAACATATCCGCGACCGTGCAGGGCGCTTTCGTTGGATGGGACTCCTCGTGGTGTGGGCGGTCTTTATTGTCATGGCCGCTGTGCTGCTGGTGGAGCGTGCCGGCGTGCAGTACAGTGCGGGCCAGCATAAGCTGGGGATGCTGGCTGCCAACGATGCGGTGCCGGCCTCCTCGGCAGTCTTTGGCCAAAAGCCCACGTGCCTGGTCATTACCGATTCCGATCAAGCTGGCGTCGAGGACGTAAAGGAACAGTTCGACCAGATCCTGCTCGACATGAAGATCGCCCATCGCGATGTTGATATTGCCACCGACGGTGCGGACGCGATCCCATCGCTCACGTCGTTTGATCGCGTGATTGTGCTTATGCCCTCGCTTGACGGACTGGGTACGCATCTGACCGATCTGATGAGTTGGGTGAGTGTGGGCGGCTCACTCATGCTGGGCATGACGCCAGATAACTCGAACTGCCTGCAGGCTATTGCTTCCAAGCTTGGGATCGAATCGGCCGGATATGACTATGCGAAAGCCGAAAGCATTGTGCCGAGCGATGACTTTATGTTGGGCGGAGGAGAGCGCTACGAGTTCTCGGATCCCTTCGATTCTTCGCTTTCGGTTTCATTGCGCGAAACGGCGCACGTATGGGCAAAGACCGGTGACGCGGGCACGCCGCTCATTTGGTCTAACGATTGCGGCAGTGGTCACACCGTGGTGTGCAACATTGGTATCTACGACAAGGTCATGCGTGGGTTCTATGCTTCGGCCATAAGCTTGCTGGGTGATGCCTCGGCCTATCCGGTCATCAACAGCGCCGTGTTCTATTTGGACGACTTTCCTAGCCCCGTGCCCTCGGGCGATGGTACTTATATCAAGCGTGACTACGGCCTTTCCATTGCGGATTTTTACACCAAGGTCTGGTGGCCCGATCTGCAAAAGCTTTCGCAAAAATACGGCATTCGCTATACCGGCGTGATGATCGAAAACTACGAGGACGCGGTCAACCAGACCGAGCCCGCGCGCCAGGCCGATACCACGCAGTTCCGCTATTTTGGCGGCATGCTGCTGCAGATGGGCGGAGAGCTGGGCTTTCACGGCTACAACCATCAGCCTCTGGCGCTCTGGGATACCGACTATGGCACGCTGTATGACTACAAGACCTGGAAGAACAAGGAAACGCTCGTCGCTTCGCTCAACGAGCTTATAGCCTTCCAGGACGAGGTGCTGCCCAACGCGCACGGCTCGGTCTACGTGCCACCGTCGAATATCCTTTCGGCCCGCGCGCGCCAGCTTATCGGCACCGATGTTCCGCGCATTAAGACTATTGCCAGTACGTATTTTGAGGACGGTACCGACCTGCCGTACGTGCAGGAGTTTGGCGTGGCGAGCGATGGTATTGTGGAGCAGCCGCGTATTGTCTCGGGCGGCATGGTCGACGATTCCTATATGCGCCTGGCTGCCGTGTCCGAGCTCAACATGCACTACGTGAGTACGCACTTTATGCACCCGGACGACCTGCTCGATCCCGATCGCGGCGCCAAGGAGGGCTGGGAAGTCTACAAGGGCGGCCTGACCGACTACCTGGACTGGCTTACCAAGTCTGCGCCCGACCTGCGCCGCCAGACGGCGTCGGAGTGCTCCGGTGCCATTCAGCGCTTTTCGTCGGTTACGGTGAGCGTGGATACCGGTGCGGATGCCTGGACGCTCAGCCTGGGCAATTTCCACGACGAGGCGTGGCTCATGTTCCGCGCCAATAATGGCGAGCCGGGTGCGGTGACGGGTGGCGAACTGACGCACCTTACGGGCGATCTGTATCTGCTCAAGGCAAATGATAATACCCTGACGATCGAGCGCAAGGAGGGTGGCGACAGATGAGAATCTGCTTGGTACTCGAGGGTTGCTACCCTTATGTGCACGGCGGCGTATCTACCTGGATGCATGGCTATATCCAGGCCATGCCCGAGCACGAGTTCGTGCTGTGGGTGATTGGCGCGCATGCTGCCGACCGCGGCAAATTTGTCTACGAGCTGCCCAGCAACGTGGTCGAGGTGCACGAGGTGTTCCTGGACGATGCCCTGCGGCTTTCGGGCGAGCAACATGAAGCCAGTTTTAACGACCGCGAGCGCGAGGCGCTACGCCGCCTGGTGTCGCTCTCCAATCCGGACTGGGACGTGCTGTTCGATATCTTCCAGCGCCGTCGCGTGCATCCGCTCTCGTTTTTGCAGAGCCGCACGTTTATGGATATCTTCCGCGACGTGTGCCTTGCCGAGTACCCCTACACGCCCTTCGCCGACGCATTCCACACCATGCGCTCTATGCTGTTGCCGGTGCTCTACCTGCTGGGCAGCGAGGTGCCGGTTGCCGATGTGTACCACGCTATCTCGACCGGCTACGGCGGCCTGCTCGCCTGCCTGGGCTCAAGCGTTCACCATGCGCCGGTGCTGCTCACCGAGCACGGCATCTATACCCGCGAGCGCGAGGAAGAGATCATTCGCGCCGACTGGGTGGTGCCGTCGTTTAAGGACCGCTGGATTCGCTTTTTCTACCTGCTTTCGGAGGAGATCTACCGCCGCGCCTTCCGCGTGACGAGTTTGTTCCATAACGCCCGCAAGACGCAGATCGATATGGGTTGCGATGCAGACAAATGTCTGGTCATCCCCAACGGCATCCAGTTCGACTGCTTTAAGGACATTCCCTTAAAGCCCGATGACGGCTGGGTGGACATTGGCGCGGTGGTGCGCCTGGCGCCCATCAAGGACGTCAAGACTATGATCTATGCCTTTTTTGAGCTGCACGAGCGCCTGCCCAAGGTGCGCCTGCACATCATGGGCGGCGTGGACGACGAAGAGTACGGCGCCGAGTGCCACGCGCTGGTCGAAACCCTGGGCGTGCGCGACCTGATCTTTACCGGCCGCGTCAACGTGGTCGAGTACATGGAAAAGCTCGACTTTACCATTTTGACGAGCATCTCCGAGGGCCAGCCGCTCAGCGTGCTGGAGTCGCTTGCCGCGTGTCGTCCCTGCGTGACGACCGAGGTGGGCTGCTGCCGTGAGTTGCTCGAAGGCGCTCCGGGCGATGACTTTGGCGTGGCAGGTTTTGTGACGCCGCCTATGTATCGCAAGGGCTTGGCCGATGCCATGGAACGCATGTGCACAAGCCGCGCCCGTCGCATTGAGATGGGGGAGCGAGGCAAGCGTCGCGTTGCCACGTACTTTTTGCACGAGCAGATGCTCGCCAACTATCGCGCGCTGTACGACGTGACGGCGCAAGCGTTTGACCTGCCCAGAGAGGGGGAGTAGCCGGTGGCCGGAATCGGTTTTGAGCTCAAGCGCCTGTTTAGGCGCAAGGGCCTGTTTGCCACGATGCGCGCCTATGGCTACGCCGGCATTGTGTGCACGGGCCCGATGCTGCTGGGCGTGCTGCTCCAGGTGGGTATCTTGGTGCTGTGCGGTCTGTGGGGCGTGGGACGCGCCAACCAAGACCTGCTGGTGTGCATGGTGACCTATACGCTGCTGGCGTCGCTCACGCTCACGAGCTTTTTCTCCATGCCGGTCACGCGCTTTTTGGCTGATATGTTGTTTGCCGAGCGCGAGGACGAGATTCTGCCCTCGTTTTGGGGCTCCAATGCTGTCATGCTCGTTGCGGGCACGGTGCTCTACGGCGTCTTCCTGCTGTTCTCGGGCGCCACGCTGCTGCAGGGGCTGCTGTGCCTGTGGCTGTTCAACATTATGATCGTCAACTGGAACGGCATGAGTTACCTCACGGCCATCAAGGATTACCGCGGTATCCTATGCAGCTTTGCGGCTGCCATTGGCGTGGCGTGCCTGTGCGCCCTGGCCGCGCTGGCGCTGGGACTGCCGCCGGTCGAGGGCCTGTTGGCGTCAATTGCTCTGGGCTACGGCGTCATGCTCGCCTGGGACGTGGTGCTGCTGTACCGTTATTTTCCTCAGAGCGACCGCAGCCCCTGGCTCTTTTTGCAGTGGCTCGATCAGTTTATGCCGCTGGCGCTCACGGGCTTGTTTACCAACCTGGGTCTCTTTGCGCACTTGGTGATAATTTGGGCCGGTCCCATTGGCGTGCAGGTCAAGGGCTTGTTTTATGGTGCGCCCTACCACGATGTGCCGGCGCTCATCGCGTTTTTGACGATCCTGGTCACGTCCGTCAACTTTGTGGTCTCGGTCGAGGTCAACTTTTATCCGCGCTATCGCGACTACTACAGCCTGTTCAACGACGGTGGCGTGGTGGGCGACATTGTGGTGGCCGAGGAGGAAATGCTTGCCACGCTCAATCGAGAACTGCGCTTTTGTGCGCTCAAGCAGCTGTTTGTGACTGCTGCGGTCATTTCGCTCGAGACCACGGTGCTGTCGGCCCTGCCGTTGGGCTTTAACAACCTGATGCACGGTTATTTTCGTACGCTGTGCGTGGGCTATGGCCTGTATGCCGTGGGCAATACGGTGATGCTTATCTTGCTGTACTTTACCGACTATAAGGGGGCCGTGCTGGCTTCGGGTCTGTTTGCCGGTGTGGCTGGGCTGGCGACTGCGGTGTCGTTGCTTTTGCCGCAGCAGTTTTACGGCTTTGGCTTTTTGTTGGGTGCGGCGGTGTTTTTTATCGTGGCGCTGCTGCGACTCGATACCTATACCGCCAACTTGCCGTATCGTATCCTGAGCCAGCAGCCCATTGTGGCGACCGACAAAACGGGTCGCTTTACACAGCTGGGCCGCTTGCTCGACCGTGCCGAGCAGCGCTATGAGGAACGCCGTCAGCAGGGCGAGCCGCATGGCGCGTTTGAGCGCGCGGTGGTTCGCTTGTACCAAAAGCATTGGGGAGGTCCTGATGACCGATAGAATGATGTCTCGCCGCCGTCTGTTTGAGGCGGCTGCCGGTGTGCTGTTGCTTTCGGGCTGCTCGGTGCAGGAAGACTCCTCGACCAAAAAAGTCAAAAAGCAGGACGAGATCAAAAAGGCCGAGGCCTCGGACGGGACTAAGCACCTGCGCGATAAGGACGAGCTGTACGAGGTCTACGACGACTCGGGTATTGTGACCATGTACCTGACGGTCTCGCGCGGCAACAGCTCCGAGAACACCGACCACAGCTGGGCCGAGATCAACACGTACTCGGTGTATGACTATGCCGGCATGGGCGTGACGCGCTATCAGGTTATGGGCCTGCTGCGGCCGGGCGACGAAGACGGCCCGGTGGCCGGCGAGGTCGGCTATGGCGAGGAAGCGCCCAATGCCACCGTGCAGGTGCGCGGCCAGACGTCGAGCGGCTACGCGCAGAAGAATTATAAGGTTGAGCTCAAGAAGGGTAAGGGCACCTGGCGTCAGCAGCGCGCGATTGCGCTCAATAAGCATATGGGCGAGGGCATGCGCTTTCGCAACAAGATGGCCTACGACCTGATTTGTGGGATTCCCCAGATGATGGGCCTTCGCACGCAGTTTGTGCACCTGTGGGTGTGCGACCAGACCGAAAAATCTAACGACACCTTTGAGGACTACGGACTGTTTACGCAGGTGGAGCAGCTCAACAAGACGGCGCTTAAGGCACATGGCCTGGATAAGAGCGGGCACCTGTATAAGGTGAACAGCTTTGATTTCCATCGCTTCGAAGATACCATTAAGCTGGCGGATGACCCCGACTATAACCAGACGGCGTTTGAGGGCATGCTCGAGATCAAGGGCGATTCGGACCATACCAAGTTAATCGAGATGCTCGATGCGCTCAACGACGATACGCAAAAGATCGACGATGTGCTCGACACCTACTTCGATACCGAGAACCTGGTCTATTGGATGGCGTTTCAGATCTTGACGGGAAATTGCGATACGCAGAACCGTAACTGCTATCTGTACAGCCCGCTTAACTCAAATACCTGGTACTTTTTAGATTGGGATAACGACGGCATGCTGCGTAAGCTGGAGCTTTCTCTTACCGGGTTTTCGGACTACGCGAGCTGGGAGCGCGGCGCAAGCAACTACTGGGGTAACGTGCTGTTTAACCGCGCGTTGCGCAGCAAGTCGTTCCGCAGCGAACTCGACCGTGCCGTCAAGGACTTGCGCTCGTATTTGACCGAGACTCGCCTGACCAAGATGATCAAGCACTACCGCGAGGTGACTGAATCCCTGGTCTTTGCTTCGCCCGATATCGACAATCTGCCTGTCACCAAGGACCAATACGAGCAGATCGCCGCGGCGATTCCCTCCGAGATCGAGGAGAACTACAAGAGCTTTCGCGAGAGTTTTAAAAAGCCCATGCCGTTCTACATCGGCGTGCCGCAGATCGATAACGGTAAGCTGCGCATTAACTGGGATGCGTCCTACGACTTTAAGGCGCGCGACATTCGCTACACTGTAGAGCTAGCGCGCGACTATGCCATAAGCGACGTTGTCTTTAAGGCCGAGGACGTGCTGCTTCCCGAGGTGACCTGCGATGCGCCCGATGCCGGCCAGTATTTTGTGCGCGTGCGTGCCACCAACTCCGACGGCTTTACGCAAGATGCGTTTGACTACTATGTGACTGACGACGGCAAGCACTACGGCATGAAGTGTTTTTACGTGCAAGACGGCGGTAAGGTCGTGGAGGACACGTATGAGGAGGGCTAGCGCGCTGCTTGAGCGCTTGGCGGCTCCGCCTGTGCGTACCACGCAGGAGCGTTACCGCCACGAGCTCAAATATCTCATTAACGAGGGCGAGCACGCCGCGCTTGCCTGTCGCATGGCGCCGGTATTTAAACTGGACAAGCATGCGCGGGCGGGCGGTTACACCATTCGCAGCCTGTACTTTGACGACTACTGCAACTCGGCCTACGAGGAAAAAGACGCCAGCATTCTCATGCGCAAAAAGTTTCGCGTTCGCATCTATAACGGCAGCGACAAGGTGATTAAGCTCGAGCGCAAAAAGAAGTACGGTAGCTGGATCTATAAGGAGGACGCGCCGCTCACACGTGGCGAGTTTGAGCAGATTCTGGCTGGCGACTACGACTTTTTGCTGAGGAGCCCCTATCCGCTCTGTCGCGAGTTCTACATCGAGTGCATCTGCAATATGATGCGCCCGCGGACCATCGTGGACTACGAGCGCGAGCCGTGGGTGATGGACGAGGGCACTGTGCGCATTACCTTTGATAGCAACGTGCGTGCGGCGGTGGGGAGCTTTGACATCTTTGACGCGACGTTGCCCGCGCTGCCCGTGCTGGAGCCCGGCAAGCTGGTGATGGAGGTCAAGTTTACCGAGTTTTGTCCGCAGCTGGTGCGCGATATGGTGCCGCCGGGTGCGGCCGAACTCACGGCGGTCTCAAAGTACTGCCTGTGTTATGACAAGACCGCCTACCTGCGCGGTTTTAACTACTGGGAATCGGATTTTGGGAACCGAGGGGATATTTAAACCATGAGCACCAGGGACTTTTTTAAGAACTCCGTCTTGGAGGCGTTCGGTCAGGTCGACCCTGCCAAGATTGGCCTGTCGCTGCTCGTGGCGCTCGCCATGGGCATCCTGATCTATTACGTGTACAAGCGCTTTTTTACCGGCGTGGTGTATTCGCGCAGCTTTGCCGTGACGCTCGGGGGCATGTGCGTTCTCACCTGCATGGTCACGCTCGCGATCTCGACGAACGTGGTCATCTCGCTCGGTATGGTCGGTGCTCTGTCTATTGTCCGCTATCGTACGGCGGTCAAGGACCCACTCGACCTGCTCTATCTGTTTTGGGCCATTACCACGGGCATTACGGCAGGTGCCGGCATGTATGCGCTCGTGGGGCTCACGGCAGTTGTGATCGTGGTGATGATCGCCGGCTTTGCGAGCCACCAGGACAAGTCGCGCGTGTACATGATGGTCATCCACTACACGGGCCAGACCTCCGGCGACGATATCGTGCGTGCATTTGGCCGCACCAAGTTCACCGTTAAGTCCAAGACCATGCGCGGCGACAAAGTCGAGATGGCCGTTGAGGTATTCTCTGACGGTGTGGATATGCCCTATGCTGACGCTATCCGCGCACTCGACGGCGTTGAAGACCTCACGCTCATCCAGTACAACGGCGAATACCACGGGTAGGACCCTAGCGAGCAGATCGCCCGGCAGATGCCCGCGCAACGTCGAGCACTCCGGCGTTCGTTAGAACGCCGGAACGAACAGGTATCATGGTGAAAGCGATTTCAACGACAGGGGTGCTCGTGGTAAAGATGAAGGATGTGGCCGAGCTGGCGGGCGTTTCGAGCGCTGCCGTCTCGCGCTACCTCAATGGTGGGTATATCTCGGCGGACAAGGCCGAGCGCATTAAGCAGGCGATTGAGCTGACCGGATACGTGCGGTCCAGCCAGGCTCGCGCGCTGCGCACCGGCTCTACCAAGCTCATCGGCGTCATCGTGCCTAAGATTAATTCCGAGTCGGTGAGCCGCATTACGGCGGGCATCGGGCAAGTGCTTGGCCGCCGCGGCTACCAGATGCTTCTTGCCAATACCGATAACGTCCCCGAGCGCGAGCTCGAATACCTCGATTTATTCCAAAACCACCCGGTCGATGGCATTGTGTTGGTGGCAACCATGATCACCGACGAGCACCGTCGCGCTATTGGGTCGTGCCGTGTACCCATTGTGTTGATCGGCCAGAATGTTGAGGGCGCGGCGTGCGTCTATCACGACGATTACGAGGCCGCCTTTGAGCTCGGCCGCGCGCTTGCGGGTCGGGTGGATGGCAAGATCGCCTACATCGGAGTTACCGAAGAGGACCGCGCGGCCGGTTATGACCGCCGTCGCGGTTTTGAGGCCGGCTTGCGCGCCGCGGGCGTGGTGCTTGATCCGAGCTTGATTCGCCAGGGATCCTTTACGCTCGACTCGGGCTATCGCGCTGCGCGCGAGCTGCTTGCCGATGTCCCCGATGTTTCGTTAATCGCGTGCGCGACCGACACTATGGCGGCGGGCGCGCTGCGTGCCATCGATGAGGTTCGCGGCATGGGCGAGGGCATACACCGCGTGAGCGGTTTCGGCGACAACGCATTTTTGCGCGCGCTGACGGGCGGCATTCCCACTGTACATTATGGCTACCTGACCAGTGGCGTCGAGGCCACCAGCATGCTGCTCGACGCGCTCGACGGCATGGAGGGGGAGGGCGGCCTGAAGACACTCAAGCTTGGCCATCAGCTTATGAATGTCTAGACTCTGGGCACGTCTGTCTGCCTCTGAGCCGCCTGTTTTTGCCGTAAAACTACCATTCGCCGGCTTTTTCCTACCGTTCACCCTGCTGTGAAAACGATTACAGATATATGAAACTGAAAACGATTACAGTGTAAGTGTCAAAGATGGCCGGGTGCACGTGCGCCCGTTGGAGGAAAGGGAAGTCATGGACTACCGCAAATCAGCCCAAGAGGTGCTCGACAACATCGGTGGCGCCGACAACGTTGTTTCGGCCGCACACTGCGCCACGCGTCTGCGCCTGGTGATTGCCGATAACGCCAAGGTCGACAAGGAGGCCCTCGAGAATATCGACGGCGCCAAGGGCGTCTTTGAGGCCCAGGGCCAGCTCCAGATTATTTTTGGCACCGGCACCGTCAACAAGGTCTACGAGGAGTTCATCGCGCTCAGCGGCGTCGAGGCTGCCACCAAGGCCGAGGTCAAGGAGGCCGCGGCACAGCAGCAGAACATCTTTATGCGCGCTATTAAGGTGCTCGGCGACGTCTTTGTCCCCATCATCCCCGCCATCGTGGCTTCGGGCCTGCTGCTGGGCATTATGAGCGCCCTCAACTTTATGGCCTCCAACGGCTTTATCGCGCTCGACACCAATAACTTTATTTATAAGATCGCCGACCTAGTCTCGGGCACGTCCTTTGGCATTCTACAGATCCTGATCGGTTACTCCGCCGCTAAGGCCTTTGGCGCCAACCCGTATCTGGGCGCCGTCGTCGGTGGTGCATTCATCAACTCCTCGCTGCAGAGCGCCTATACGGTTGCCTCCGAGGGCGTGCAGACCATGGTCAACGTCATCCCCGGCGTGTACAGCCTTGAGTGGGTCGGCTATCAGGGCCATGTGATCCCCATCGTCATCGCCTGCGCCATTCTCGCCTTCCTCGAGAAGCGCCTGCACAAGATCGTTCCTGAGATGTTCGATCTCTTTGTGACTCCGCTCGTCTCGGTGTTCGTGACCGTGCTCGTGACGCTCGTTGCCGTCGGCCCCATCTTCGTCTGGGCCGAGAACGCCATCCTCGGTCTGATCCAGGCCCTGCTAACCCTGCCCTTCGGCATCGGTTCCTTTATCGTCGGCCTGTTCTATGCCCCCACGGTCGTTACCGGTATCCACCAGATGTACACAGCCATCGACCTGGGCCAGCTCGCCCAGTACGGCGTGACCTATTGGCTGCCCATCGCCAGCGCTGCCAACATCGCTCAGGGTGGCGCCGCACTCGCCGTTGCCTTTAAGACCCGCGATGCCAAGATCAAGGGTCTGGCGCTTCCTTCGGCTCTGTCCGCCTTCATGGGCATTACCGAGCCTGCCATCTTTGGTGTGAACCTGCGCTTCTTTAAGCCCTTCATCGCCGGCTGCATCGGCGGCGGTTGCGGTGCCTTGGTCTGCGCGCTCACTTCGCTGGCTGCCTCCGGCACGGGCGTTACCGGTATCTTCGGTATTTTGCTGTGCCTGGCCCAGCCCGTGCAGTACGCGATCATGTTTGCGATCGCCGCGCTGGTTTCCTTTGCCATCTCGTTTGTCCTGTACAAGGACGAGCCCAAGGCTTCCGAGCAGGCCTAAGAGCTTTTGATTGAGGGGTGCCCGCGGGCTGTATGCTCGCGGGTGTTTCCCGCATTTGGCGCCGATCTCTGGCGCCTTGTAACTTTCGATCCGTTAGGACTTTGATATGTCTAATGCACTTGGCCGCGACCTTGCAAAGCTGGTTGCCGCTGTTGACGCCGCCGCCTCTGAGTGCGGTCATGGCGCATATGGTCAGCGCTTCCATATTATGCCGCCGGCGGGCTGGCTCAACGACCCCAACGGTCTTTGCCAGGCGGGTGGCGTGTTCCATGCCTATTTTCAGTATGCGCCGTTTGATGTCGAGGGTGGCGTTAAGGCTTGGGGTCATGCGACGAGTCGCGACCTTATGACGTGGGACTACGTTGGCGCCCCGCTGCTGCCCGACGAGCCGTTCGATTGCCACGGTGTGTATTCGGGCTCCGCGCTTGCCGAGGACGGCCGTATTCGCGTGCTGTACACAGGCAACGTGAAGCTTCCCGATGCGGACGGGACGTACGACTACGTCAATACCGGCCGTCGCGCTGATACCGTCTATGTGGAGAGTACCGACGGTCAGGCGTTTGGCGCCAAGCGCGTGGTGCTGGCTTCCGAGGATTATCCCGAGGATTTGACCTGCCATGTGCGCGATCCCAAGGTATGGCGTGACGCGGACGGGCGTTATCACATGGTGCTGGGCGCACGTCGTTGCGTGGATGGGCCGCATGTCGATAGTCGATTTTGCGCTATGCACGGCGAGGGCGCCGGTCGCGATGTGGGCGAGATCCTGGTGTATGGCTCGGCCGATATGCTGAGCTGGGAGCTCGAGAGCCGTGTGTCTACGCCCGAGCGTTTTGGCTTTATGTGGGAATGCCCTGGCTATATTGAGCTCGATGCGAATGGCGATACCGCTGCATTTTTGTCGTTCTCGCCCCAGGGCCTTGAGGGCGGTCGTTGGGATCGCGGCAATGTGTATGCCGCTGGCTACATGCCTGTATCGGGCGACATTACGGGTGGCAAGGACGCTTATGAGCTGGGCGAGTTCCGCCTGTGGGACGCCGGTTTTGACTTCTATGCGCCGCAGGAGTTCACGGCCGAGGACGGTCGCCATATTCTAATCGGCTGGATGGGCATGCCCGATGAGCCGACCTATGGCAACGCACCGACCGTGGTGTGCGGCTGGCAGCACTGCATGACGGTGCCGCGCGAGCTTACGGCCGGTGACGGCGGCGTGGTACTGCAGCAGCCGGCGCGCGAGATTGAGCACCATTATGCCTCGGTGCGTGTAGGGGAGGGCTCGTTGGAGGTTGCCGGCGATACCTGCTTTGACGTTGTTGTCGACGGTGTTGACGGTGCGTTCACCGCGACCGTTGATGGCGAGCTGAAGCTGGCGTTTGTGCCCGCCGAGGGCGAACTGCCCGCGCGCTTTGAGATGCGATTTACCGATGGGGGTCGCACTTCTGCCGGTTGCGGTCGTACCGTGCGCTGGGAGCCCGTCGACGAGGTTCGTAATGCGCGCATTGTCGGCGATGTCTCGTCGGTCGAGGTGTTTGTAAACGATGGCGCGCTCGTGTTTTCGACACGCATCTATCCCGAGGCCTATGGCGTGTCCGTTGACGCCCCGGGTGCGAGCGTAAACTACCATACGCTCAGCATTTAGGCGAGTCGTCGCATATCGGCGCTATACTGCAGCCGTTGCCCACGATGCGGGGAACACCCGCATCGTGGGTTTTTGCTTATGAAGGGACGGTGCCGTGTGGATGTACAGCAGCTAGAAGAGGCCTGGGCTTTGAGGTCCAGTGCGCGCGAGGCGCGTCTTGTTGCGGCCCCGCATGTGCCGGCGGCTCTGTCGCTGCTGGGTATTGTGCGTCCCGGTGACCGCCTGGTGGCCTTTGCGGATGACTTTACCGAAGCATTTGCGCACGGCTTTGATGGCCGCGATGTTGCGCTGGCGGGCTCGCCGTCCGCCGATGCGTTTACCGCCGCGTCCGAGGTCTTTGATGCTTCGTTTGATGCCGAGGGGCCGCACCTGTGGTGGTTCGTCAACTCCATCGGCGGGTTTGGACTGCGCGTGCCCGATCTGCGTACGCTGGGTCGAGCGGCTCGCGAGGCCCATGCGCTGCTGGTTGTGGACAACACCGTGGCGTCGGCTTTTGGCTGCGATCCGTTGCGCTTGGGTGCCGTGCTGTCGCTCGAAGCGCTCGACCGTGTGTGCGCCGGTAACGCTTCACGCAAGTTGGTTGCCGTATCGGTCGCGCGCTCGCAGCTCAAGCGCCATCGTGTGGATGCTGCTGCCGAGTGCGCGCACGTATTGTTTGCAGGCTGCGGTGCGTCGGCGCTCGACCTTTCTGCCGAGGAGACCGACGTGCTGGAGCGTGGGCTTTCCTCGCTTAACGCCCGCATGCAGGCGCATTTCGACCGTGCCCGTGCGCTTGCCGAGTATTTGGCCGCCAACGAGATGGTGCGCAACGTGCGCTATCCCGGGCTGAGCTCGCATCCCGACCATGCGGTTGCAACGGGAATCCTCGAGCACGGCTTTGGCCCGGCAGTTGAATTCGACCTTATCGAGCGTAGCGCGGGAGAGCTGTTCGACGCTTTGCCGGGGGAGTTTCGTACATCGCCCGCCGGCGGCGCAACGACGCGCCTTTCAGCTCCACGTGGCAAGCAGGGGAGCACCATTCGCCTCTTCGCCGGCACCGACAACCCACTGGTTGTAGCGTCAACCCTTGACAACGTCCTTCGCAACTAGCTAAATCATCCTCAACTCCATAAGTTGCGGTGAAATAGGGATTGATTGGGGGTGCGGACGATTTCTTGGACCGCGCCTAGGCGTATCCAAGCTTCCTGCGGTACTCCATCGGGCTGAGCCACCCGAGGGACTTCTTGATCCGCTCCTCACGATAGTATACGAGGT
>CABUUK010000046.1 GCA_902494765.1 uncultured Collinsella sp. | reverse complement strand
TCCGCCCAGCTCAACCCCGGCGACGAGCTCAAGCTCGGCGAATCCACTACCTACGCCATCCTCTTCGGCGCCCTCTAGCCGGCAGTTAGGGACGTTCCTTTTCTGCCGGCACTTGGGGACACTCCTCGGCGCGCCAGAGCCGGTCGCCTGGGGATGGAGAGGCCATTTTGGCCCTTGGCAGTCACCCAAGGTATACCTTTACCGCCCGCCTATATTTGCCGAAATTACACTTGACGGCGGGGTACAATAAACCCGCATGCGGATTTCCGTTGCGGGCGCTTCCCATCGCCGGGGCGTGCCCGGGAGCATTCGACATGCGGCCTTTGCGGCGCTCGGTCATGTGCAAGACGGGTAGCTGGGCTTGTGGAGCGCGTGCAGCCCTCCTCGCCTCGGCATGCCTTCTCTCCACGCCATGTACCTGCTGCTGAGTCCGCCTGCCAGATGATTGGAAGCAACAGCGAAAATCCCATCACGCCAACATCCCGGCGATCGCCGGGGCCTGTATACCTATATGAGAGGAGAGGGGTATATGGCGCGTAAGTTTAAGTCTATGGACGGCAACGAGGCGGCCGCATATGTTTCGTATGCGTACACCGAGGTAGCGGGAATTTATCCCATTACGCCGTCCAGCCCGATGGCCGACCATGTCGACCAGTGGGCGGCCCAGGGTCGCAAGAACATCTTCGGCACCCCGGTCAAGGTCGTCGAGATGGAGTCCGAGGCAGGTGCAGCCGGTACCGTTCACGGTTCGCTGGGTGCCGGTGCTCTGACCACCACCTACACGGCTTCTCAGGGTCTGCTCCTGATGATTCCGAACATGTACAAGATCGCGGGCGAGCAGCTCCCGGGCGTCTTCCACGTCTCCGCGCGTTGCGTCGCTTCCCACGCCCTGAACATTTTTGGCGATCACTCCGACGTCATGGCCTGCCGCCAGACCGGTTTCGCCATGCTCGCCGAGGGCAACGTCCAGGAGGTCATGGACCTCTCGCCGGTGGCTCACCTTGCCGCCATCGAGGGTAAGACCCCGTTCCTTAACTTCTTCGACGGCTTCCGCACCAGCCACGAGATCCAGAAGGTCGCCATGTGGGACTACAAGGATCTGGCCGAGATGTGCGACATGGACGCCGTCCAGGCTTTCCGCGACCACGCGCTCAACCCTGAGCACCCGCACACCCGCGGTAGCCACGAGAACGGCGATATCTTCTTCCAGAACCGTGAGGCCTGCAACAAGGTCTACGACGAGCTTCCCGCCGTCGTCGAGGGCTACATGAAGAAGATCAACGAGAAGCTCGGCACCGATTACGGCCTGTTCAACTACTACGGCGCTCCCGATGCCGATCGCGTCGTCGTGTGCATGGGCTCCTTCTGCGACGTGCTTGAGGAAGTCATCGACTACCTCAACGCTCACGGCGAGAAGGTCGGCCTGGTCAAGGTTCGTCTGTTCCGTCCGTTCTCCATCAAGCACTTCGTCGACGTTCTCCCCGAGACCGTCCAGAAGATCGCCGTCATGGACCGTACCAAGGAGCCGGGTTCCATCGGCGAGCCGCTCTACCAGGACGTCGTCTCCGCTCTCTACGAGGCCGGCAAGACGGGCATCAAGGTCGTCGGCGGCCGTTATGGCCTGGGCAGCAAGGACACGCCTCCCGCGTCCGCGTTCGCTGTCTTCGAGGAGCTCAAGAAGGACGAGCCCAAGCGCGAGTTCACCATCGGCATTGTCGATGACGTGACCAACCTGAGCCTGCCCGAGGCCGAGGATACGCCCAACACCGCAGCCCCCGGCACCATCGAGTGCAAGTTCTGGGGTCTGGGTGGCGACGGTACCGTCGGCGCCAACAAGAACTCGATTAAGATCATCGGCGACCACACCGACAAGTACGTCCAGGCCTACTTCCAGTACGACTCCAAGAAGACCGGCGGCGTCACCGTCTCGCACCTGCGCTTTGGTGATTCCCCGATTCGCTCGCCGTACTACGTGACCAAGGCCGACTTTGTCGCCTGCCATAACCCCAGCTACATCGTTAAGGGCTTCAAGATGGTCCGCGACGTCAAGCCGGACGGCACCTTCCTGGTCAACTGCCAGTGGAGCGACGAGGAGTTCGCCGAGCACATGCCCGCCGTGGCCAAGCGCTACATCGCGAACAACAACGTCAACGTTTACCTGATTGACGCTATCGACCTGGCCGCCAAGGTCGGCATGGGCAAGCGCACCAACACGGTGCTCCAGTCCGCCTTCTTCGCGCTGGCCAAGGTCCTGCCCGCCGAGGACGCCCTGCAGTACATGAAGGACGCGGCTACCAAGTCCTACATGAAGAAGGGCCAGGCCATCGTCGACGCCAATCACAAGGCCATCGATGCCGGCGCTACCGCTTTCCGTAAGTTCGAGGTTCCGGCCGACTGGGCTACCGCCGAGGATGTTGCTCCCGTCGAGCTCTCCGAGGAGACCAAGTCCGCTATCGCCCAGCAGGTCAAGAACCTGCTCGAGCCCATCGATCGCATGGACGGCGACAGCCTGCCCGTTTCCGCCTTTGTCGATTGCGCCGACGGCCAGTTTGAGCTGGGCGCCTCCGCATACGAGAAGCGCGGCGTCGCCGTGGTCGTTCCTCACTGGGACGAGACCAAGTGCATCCAGTGCAACCAGTGCGCCTACGTGTGCCCGCATGCCACCATCCGTCCGTTCGCGATGACCGAGGACGAGGCTGCCGCCGCGCCCGAGGCTACCCGCACGCTCGACGCCATGGGCCCCAAGGCCAAGGGCATGAAGTTCACCATGGCTGTGTCCCCGCTCGACTGCATGGGTTGCACCAACTGCGTCAAGGTTTGCCCCAAGGGCGCCCTCGAGATGGTTCCCACCGAGCAGGAGATGGACCAGCAGCCCGTTTGGGACTATATGGTCGAGAACGTCTCCGAGAAGAAGGAGCTCATCGCGGCCAACGTCAAGGGCAGCCAGTTTAAGCAGCCCTACCTGGAGTTCTCCGGCTCCTGCGCCGGCTGCGCCGAGACCGCCTATGCACGTCTGGTGACCCAGGTCGCCGGCGACCGCATGTTCATTTCCAACGCCACCGGCTGCTCCTCCATTTGGGGCAACCCCGCTGCCACCGCTCCTTACTGCAAGGACAAGGACGGTCACGGCCCGGCGTGGAACAACTCCCTGTTCGAGGACAATGCCGAGCACGGTCTGGGCATGGCCGTCGGTTACGAGGCCGTCCAGAAGAAGCTGATCGCCGCTACCCAGGACATCATCGCTGCCGATGGTCCGTCCGATGAGCTCAAGGCCGCCGGCCAGGCTTGGATCGACTCCGTCAACGACGTCGAGGCCTCCAAGGCCGCTGCCGCTGCCTACGTTGCCGAGCTCGAGAAGTGCGGCTGCGACGCTTCCAAGGCGATCCTCGCCGACAAGGCTTACCTCACCAAGAAGTCCTTCTGGATCTTCGGCGGCGACGGCTGGGCCTATGACATCGGCTTCGGTGGCCTGGACCACGTCCTGGCTTCCGGCCACAACGTCAACGTCTTCGTCTTCGACACCGAGGTCTACTCCAACACCGGCGGTCAGGCCTCCAAGGCCTCGAACCTGGGCCAGGTCGCTCAGTTCGCCGCTGCCGGTAAGGTGACCAAGAAGAAGTCCCTGGCCGAGATCGCCATGAGCTACGGCTACGTCTACGTGGCGCAGGTCGCCATGGGCGCCAACCCGGCTCAGACCCTCAAGGCCATTCACGAGGCCGAGGCCTACGACGGCCCGTCCCTCATCATCGGCTACAGCCCCTGCGAGATGCACTCCATCAAGAAGGGTGGCATGCAGAACTGCCAGGCCGAGATGAAGAAGGCTGTCGAGTGCGGTTACTGGAACCTCTTCCGCTTCAACCCCGAGGCTGCTGCCGGCAAGAAGTTCTCGCTCGATTCCAAGGAGCCCGCGGGCGGTTATCAGGAGTTCCTGATGAACGAGGCCCGTTACGCTTCGCTGACGCGTTCCTTCCCCGAGCGCGCCGAGGAGCTCTTCAAGGAGAATGAGCAGGCTGCTATGGACCGCTATCAGCACCTGCTGAAGCTCAAAACGGTGTATAACGAGGCCTAGGTCTCCCACCGCAGGATCTGAGGGCTAGCCTTCGCGGACGTCCTCGGACATGAAAGAACCCCCGCTGCGCACTACGTGCGGCGGGGGTTCTTTCGTCCTGCGGAGTGTCCGCGAAGGTCAGCCCTCAGATCCTGCTGCGACTACGTCCTCGGATTGTGTGGGCGGATGAAGGACGTGGTTGTGGGGGGCTTTTGTCCCCTTCGCTGTTTCGCGGCTTTGCCGCGAAACCTCGCGCCACTTTGGGGATGGATGGGGGACTTGGCCGTTGCCGCTTTTTCGGAGCTCTTCTTTATTCCTTTTGTTGGATGAAAAGCCCCTTGTTTTTGCAGGGGTGCATACTCGACTTATAAGTGCATAGAATCTCGTATAGCGCGAGTAAGATATTGCGCTGTCCGTTTTGTGTTTAGCAGAGATGTAGTTTGCATAATCCGACATAATCCTCGCTGCATTTAAATAAAGTTGCACGTAAATGGCGTAGATATGTCTGAGCTGGTGTTCTGTACGCTGAGCGGACAAAAACGACCGTTCACCGTTCCGCTATTTTCAAAATGAATAAAATGAGCGATAAAGAGAATATAAACCTTAATAAACTCGCGCATCGCACGGACGCGGGTTATTAATGGGTTGTAGGCCTTTTACAGAAAGGATTCCAGCAATGTCTAAGCCTCTTGGCAAGCCCGATCGTATTGTCGTCGCCCTTGGCGGCAACGCCCTCGGCAACAACCCCGTCGAGCAGATCGAGGCCGTGAGCAACACCGCCCATGCCCTCCTCGGTCTCATCGAGCAGGGCAACGAGATCATCATCACCCACGGCAACGGCCCGCAGGTCGGCATGATCCAGAACGCCTTCGCCGCTGCCCACGATGCCATCGGCACCCCCGAGATGCCGCTGCCCGAGTGCGGCGCCATGTCCCAGGGCTACATTGGTTATCACCTGCAGCAGGGCATCGGCCGCGAGATGCACAAGCGCTATAAGCGTTGGCACGCCGCCACCGTCGTCACCCAGATCGAGTGCGACCCCGACGATCCCGCGTTCAAGAACCCGACCAAGCCGATCGGCCCCTTCTACACCGAGGAGCAGGCCAAGGAGTTCATGGCCGAGGATCCCTCCAAGGTCTTCGTCGAGGATTCCGGCCGCGGCTGGCGTCGCGTCGTCGCTTCCCCCGATCCCAAGAAGATCGTCGAGGCTGACTCCATCCTCAACCTGCTCGACAACGAGTTCATCGTCATCGCCTGCGGTGGCGGCGGCATCCCCGTCGTCCGCGACTACGAGAACAAGGGCTGCTACAAGGGCGTTCCCGCCGTCATCGACAAGGACCTGGGCGGCGAGCTGCTGGCCGAGGACTGCGACGCCGACGTTCTGTTCCTGCTGACCGCCGTTGAGCATGTCGCCATCAACTTTGGCAAGCCCAACCAGGAGGAGCTCGAGGACCTCACCGCCGACGAGGCCGAGCGCCTGGCCGACGAGGGCCAGTTCGGCAAGGGTTCCATGGAGCCCAAGGTCCGCGCTGCCATCAAGTTCGCCCGTTCCCGCAAGGGCCGTACCTGCATCATCGGCGCTCTGGACAAGGCCGCCGAGACCATGGCTGGCCTCTCCGGTACCCGCATCCACGAGTAGTCTCTACTCTGTTGCCTCTCTCGTGGGCGCTAGGCAAAGCGCCCACAAACTAGCCTCTCTTCATGAGCCCCGCAGTCCGCTCCGACTGCGGGGCTTTTGCTATTCACCTAGTCATTGGGGACGTTCTTAAATGACTAGTCAAACAAGAGCGTCCCCAATGACCACTCATTTAAGTCTGTCCCCAATGACTAGTAGTAGGCCCACATGGCTTCGACTTCGTTGAGGACCTCTACGACGCCCCAGCGGCGGGCGCTGCGGCTGGCCGAGTTGGGGTCGTAGACGCCAATCTGGTTGGCATCGTCGATGCCGTAGAGCACGATGTAGTGGCCTACGTTGGTAAACGTACCGGGGCGCACTGCGGCGATGACGGGCACACCCGAGCGAAGTGCTTGGGTAATCGATTCGCGATCGTTATAGAGCTGTGTTCCGTTGAGCCCCAGCTGCCACGCACCGCCTGTCATAAACGACCACTCGGTGGCACCGGTGGGGGCGTAGTTGCCGGCTTCGGCCAGTGCGCATATATCGACCGGCGTCTTATCGGTATGGCCGGTCTTAAAGATATAGACCATGGTGAGGCAGGTAGGACCGCAAGCGTTTTCGCGAATAGTGCCACCGGCATAGGGCAGCTCCGACCATGCGGGGTCAATTTGGTAGATGTGGGGCATGGTGCCGGCCTGCCATTGCGAGCGTGGGGTCGAGAACGCAAAGGAGTAACCGGGTGCGACGGGAGCTTTAAGCAGCTTGTCTTCGGCAGTGGGCTCAAGACCGGCTGATCCGTGGGAGATACAGGATCCCAAAAACACAAAGACGAGGCAGGCGGCGATGGAGCAAAGCGTAAGGCGTAGGCGGCGGGCCGGAAGCGCGTGGCTTGTGGCGTGTGACGCAGGGTGAGGGGCGGAATTGCCGCGATCGCGTTGAGGTCGCGAAAAGGAGCGCTTGACGTAGTAGTCGGTTTTACGGCGATCGTAGCGGCGTGGCTGCGATGTGTCGGTCTGGCGTTGGCGTGTGCTCGTACTCACGCGGTCTGACTGCTGCACGGTACGGCTTTGTTGCCGCGAAGAAGCCCCGAGCTGCTCTTGGGGGCGCTGCGGGTTGTCGTTGTCGGAGGTGATTCTGGGCGTTGGCGTGGCGCGGCCGGCAAGGCGCACGCTTTGTGGCCGTTGGTCGCCGTCATTGTATCCGTATGCCATTCGAATCACCTTGCCTCATGTGTAACTTGTTTATCCTACATAAAAAGATGCACGACACATGGGTATGTGCGCCAAAAGCCTGACAAATGGTATGAACGTTGCCGCGCCGCGCGCCTAGCGTCACGGCAACAGGTATTCAAAAGCAGACAAGATGAAAGCGTCCAAGACGAATGACGTCTCCCGCCGTTCGTCCCAAAAACGGTGCCGCTCGTTTTGCAGTTCTGCCTTCGGTCGAGCTGCGAGCGGCGCTGCTGCGCCAAGGCCGTATCTTAAAGCCATGGAATAAAAGCGCGCGGCAAAACGGACCGCGCAAGGGGTGACGCCAAGGGCGTCAAATAGGAAAGGAGGGGAACAATGGCGGACAAGAACGCAGAAGTTGCAGTCGAGGATAACGGCGGCATGAAGAAAACGCTCTCGCTCTGGAACTTCTTTACCATCGGCTTCGGTGCCATCATCGGTACCGGTTGGGTTCTGCAGGTCGGCGACTGGATGGTCGTGGGCGGCGGTCCCGTTCCCGCTATGATCGCATTCCTCTTGGGTGCAATCTTCCTCGTGCCCGTCGGAGCTGTTTTCGGTGAGCTCACGGCTGCTATCCCCATCTCGGGCGGCATCGTCGAGTATGTCGATCGTAGCTTTGGCCGTACGCTGAGCTACATCACCGGATGGCTTTTGGCCCTGGGCAACGGCATCCTGTGCCCGTGGGAGGCCATCGCCATTTCGACCCTCGTGTCCGAGATGTTCGGCAGCCTGCCCGGCCTTGAGTGGCTGCGCGCCGTCAAGCTCTACACCATACTGGGGGCCGACGTCTACCTGTTCCCGACGCTGATCGCGCTCGGCTTTGCAGTCTACGTCATCTTCCTCAACTTCCGCGGTGCCAGCTCGGCTGCCAAGCTCCAGGCCTTCCTGACCAAGGCCCTGCTCTGCGGCATGCTGCTCGCCATGGGCGTCTCGCTGTTCACCGGCTCGCCGGACAATGCCATGCCCGTGTTCTCCCAGGTCACCGGCGCTGGCGGCGGCAAGGCCGCTACCGAGAGCTCCAGCCTGTTTGCCGGCATCGTGTCGGTCCTGGTTCTGACCCCGTTCTTCTACGCTGGCTTCGACACCATTCCTCAGCAGGCCGAGGAAGCAGCCGAGGGCCTCAACTGGAACAAGTTCGGCAAGATCATCTCCCTGGCCCTGCTGGCCGCCGGCGGCTTCTACATGGTCTGCATCTACTCGTTCGGCACCATCCTCGACTGGCATGAGTTTGTTAAGAGCCCGGTTCCCGCGCTTGCCTGCCTCAAGGGCATCAACATGCTTCTGTACCTGGCTATGCTCGTCATCGCCACGCTTGGACCCATGGGCCCGATGAACTCCTTCTACGGCGCCACGAGCCGCATCATGCTCGCCATGGGCCGCAAGGGCCAGCTGCCCGAGCAGTTCGCCGAGGTCGACCCCAAGTCCGGCGCTCCCAAGCTTGCCTGCGTCGTTCTGGGCGTCATCACCGTCGTCGGTCCGTTCCTGGGCAAGAACATGCTCATCCCTCTGACCAACGTGTCGGCTCTCGCCTTCATCTTCTCCTGCGGCATGGTCGCCCTCGCTTGCCTGCGCATGCGCTTCACCGAGCCCGACCTGCCTCGTCCCTACGAGGTGCCCGGCGGCAAGTTTGGCATCGGCCTCGCTATCGCTGCCTGCGCCACCATCATCGGCCTGCTCGTGATTCCGTTCTCTCCCGCCTCCCTCAACATGGTGGAGTGGAGCATCGTGATCGGCTGGTTGGCTATTGGCCTGGCCCTCATGGCTTTCACCAATTCCCGCAAAAAGTAACGCCGAGCCGGGGCGGATCGGGTGCGCGGGACCCTCTCTTCCGTGCACCGAGCCCGGCGCCACTTGGGTAGCTTTGTGAGGCCTTAACCCAACACGGCCTCGCCCACTATATGGATCCATAAGGAGGAGCCATGTCCACTAAGTATGCAATCGTTGGCGGTAAGCTCATCGACGGTACCGGTGCCGAGCCGGTCGAGAACTCCCTCGTTCTCGTCGACGACAACGGCAAGATCGAGTACGCCGGTGCTATGCAGGACCTTCCCGAGGGCGTTGAGGTTATCGACGCCGCCGGCAAGACTGTCCTTCCCGGCCTGATCGACACCCACCTGCACTTCTCGGGCAACCTAACCGACGATGACACCGATTGGGTCATGCAGCCGCTCCTCGAGAAGCAGGCAGTTGCCGTCAAGCAGGCCTACGACTGCCTCACCCACGGCCTCACCACCGTCTGCGAGATCGGCCGCTTTGGTATCCAGATTCGCGACTGCATCGACAAGGGCGTCTTTAAGGGCCCGCGCGTTCTGGCCACCGGCCTGGGCTTCTGCCGCGTTGCCGGTCACGGCGACTCCCACCACTGCACCCAGGAGCTCAACAAGGAATCCCATCCCTGGGGCGACCAGGTCGATGGCCCTTGGGATCTGCGCAAGGCCGTCCGTCGTCGCCTGCGCGAGAACCCCGATGCCATCAAGATCTGGGCTACCGGTGGCGGCATCTGGCGCTGGGACTCCGGCCGCGATCAGCACTATTGCTCCGAGGAGATCCAGGCCGTGGTCGAAGAGGCCAAGATGGTCGGTATCCCCGTGTGGAGCCACTGCTACAACAACCACGCCGCTGCCTACGATTCCGTCCGCTTTGGCTGCGAGCAGCTGATTCACGGTTTCGATATCGATGAGCGCACCATGGACCTCATGGCCGAGCAGGGCACCTTCTTCACCCCGACGATCGCTTTCCTGCCCACCTGGTACGCCACCTATCCGCCCGTCTACGTCCCCGAGCTGCACGACAAGTACGAGGGCACCCTGGTCGAGAAGGAGCTGCAGCGCAACTACGACTGCCTGCGCGAGGCTAAGAAGCGCGGCGTCGTCATGACGATCGGCTCCGACTCCTTCTCCTTCGTCACCCCGTACGGCACCTGCTCCATCGAGGAGATGTACGAGTTCGTCGACAAGATCGGCTTCACCCCGGTCGAGACCATCACCTGTGCAACCCTCAACGGTGCCAAGATGTGCCACATCGAGGACGAGACCGGTTCCATCGAGGCCGGCAAGTGCGCCGACCTGCTGGTCGTCAACGGTGACGTCGCTGCCGACATCCACGTGCTCAACACTGACAACATGGACGTCATCATGAAGGACGGCTGGATTGTCGAGGCCGGCACCTTCGGCGAGGCAAACAAGTACAGCGCCTAAGCTACCGTTCATCGATGGCTTGATGTAAAACACAGTATTTGATTGCATAATGCAATGGAGAGGGTCGCTTGCGGCCCTCTTTATTGCTATGGGGTGCGTCAGTAAGAAGGAGATGACGGTGGATCTCAATAGGCTGATTCTAGGCAAGAGCTACAACTCTACCAAGGTCTTTCGTACCGCTCAGCATGTGGTTCAAGCCATCTTGCTCGGTATTGTCGTCCCGCTGCTTATCCTGCTGCTCATCTGGGATCTAACCGATAATCCCAATCCCGTTCCGGCCGTTGTCGTCATTGCCGGCTTGGTCATGCTGTGCTTCTTCTTCTCGTACGTCTTTGTCGTTCCCGACGACCTCACATCGAGCGCAACCGACCGCACGCTCGCCATCGCTTCAAAAATATTCGCCTATACGTCGCGCGGCCTTACGCCCGAAGCTGCCTTGGGCGCCTCTAAGATCATCCTGTCTGAAACTATCGCCTCTGCCATCTGCTTTACCGACGGCAAGCAGGTGTTGGCGAGCTGGGGCGAGGACTCGGCAAAATGCCCCGCGGGCACCCCGGTGGTACTGCGGACTACGCTCAACGTGATCAACAGCGGCGAGCAAAGCGTGTTCTCGCGCGATGCCTCGACCGAGACGGGTGGCTACTTTCCGCGCCTGCGCGCCGGTATTGTCGCACCGCTTACCGTGCGCGGGCATTGCGTGGGCACGCTCGAGCTGTATTATCCCCGTCTGAGCAGCATCGATATGCGCCAGACGGCGCTTGCCTCGGGCTTTGCCGACCTCATTTCCACGCAACTTGCGAGCTTTGAGCTCGAGCGCCAGGACGAGCTTACGGCCCGCGTGGAGCTGCGCGCCTTGCAATCGCAGGTCGATCCTCATTTTCTGTTTAACACCATCAGCACCATCGTGTCGCTCGTACGTACCGAGCCGGACAAGGCCAGGTCGCTGCTGATTGACTTTTCCAATTACTACCGTCAGACGCTTTCTGATTCCGATACCCTCACAACGCTCGAGCACGAGGTGGAACAGGGCACTCGCTATATCAATCTTATGCAGGCTCGTTATGGCGACGGTCGTCTGCGCGTCTCGGTCGATATCGACTTTGAGGTGCGCGATTGCATGGTACCGCCGTTTATCTTGCAGCCGTTGCTCGAAAACTGCATCAAGCATGCGCAGCGCGAGACCGAGCCGCTTTCTATTCGTGTTAGGGCTTTTGAGACCGATGACGGCCTGGAGATCATCGTCGAAGATGACGGCATCGGTATGAGCGAAGAAGTCTGCGCGCATCTGTTTGAGCAGCATCGCCGAGAGGAGCCCGAAAGCATTACCGCCGACGGCTCCATCAAGCGAGGTTGCGGCCTGGCGCTCTTCAACGTGCTTCAGCGTATCCATTTCTTTTACGGAGAAGATTCTGGCATGCGCGTGAAGTCCCAGGAGGGCGTTGGCACGCAGGTCATCGTCGAGCTGAACGGCGAGCCGCATGAGCCGGCGCCGTTGACGGCGTAGCACGCGGTTGGATTGAGAGAAAAAGAGGGGAAGCACATATGTCCGAAGGCTGGAACATCTTGGTGGTTGATGACGAGCCTCCCATTAGGGCTGAGCTACGCTATCTGTTGGAAAAGGATGCGCGTGTGGGTCAGATTGCCGAGGCGGGCAATGTCACCGAAGCCGTGGAGTCGATTCTGTCGAACAAGCCCGACGTGCTGTTTTTAGACATTACCATGCCCGGTCGCTCGGGAATTGAGCTTGCCGAGACGCTGCAGAACCTAAAGACGCCGCCGGTGGTTGTGTTTGTGACAGCGTTTGCCGAATTTGCCGCCGATGCGTATAACCTCGATGCGGTCGACTATGTCGTCAAGCCGGTCGAGGACGCACGCCTGTCAAAGGCACTCGACAAGATCGAGGCAGCCTTGGGTGCCCGTCGTGTTATCCATGCTCCGCGCCAACCTTTGCGTCTGACGGTGGACCGCGGGGGCAAAAAGGTGTTCATTCCCGCCGCAGACGTCTGCTACTTTGAGGCGCGCGCCGATTTTTGCAACGCCATCTGCGCCGAGGGAACGTACCTGATCAATGAGTCGATCTCTTCGCTCGAGCGTCGCTTGGACTCCGAGGGCTTTATTCGCGTTCATCGCAGCTACCTGGTCAATTTGGAAGACGTGCACAATGTTGAGATTGGCTCCACGGGGTTGATGGAGCTCAGGCTCGACCGCGTGAACTCGACGGTACCGGTGTCCCGTCGTCGTGCCGCCGAGGTCAAGTCGCACCTGGGGCTTGCGTAGACGGTCTGCATGCCGTCGTTTACCATCGCAGGTTTGGCATGGGCGCGCGGTGGGCATAATGGGTGGCATCGAATGAAATCGAAAGGATCATTATGCCCGCGCTTATCACCCATCATCTGTTTGGCGAGGAAAGCATCGACCGTCTTCCGCAGGGCGTCATCACGTCCGATGAAGAGCGCATTGCCTTTATCTTGGGCAACCAAGGCCCCGACCCGTTTTTCTTTCACATTCTGACACCGCGTGTTTCCGACTGCACGCTGCTGGCGCAGGTCATGCATCGGTCGCGTATGTCTCGCCAGTTCGCGTGCCTGCGCGACGGCGTGTCGCATCTGCTGCCGCGCGACGCCAGCTTGGGTCGCGCCTTTGCGCTGGGCCTGCTGTCTCATTACGTGCTCGACCGCAACGCCCATCCCTTTGTCTATGAACAGCAGTTTGGCATCGTGGAGTCCGATTCAGAGCTTGAGGATTCGAGCAGTCAGGTCCATGCCGTGATCGAGAGCGACCTGGATGTACTGATGCTGCAGCTTAAACGCGATGGCGCTACGGTCGACGATTACCCGCCGGCGGGCGAGATCGTCACTACCGATCGCATCAATCGCGTGGCCGGCGTGCTGATGAGCTATGTTGCCGGACGCGTGTACGGCATTGACATTCCGGCGGGGGAGTACGGTGCTGCCGTTGCCAATATGCAGCGACTTTACCGCGCGATTGAGCCGGCCGGCTCCGCAAAGACGCGCGCGATCTCGCTGGTTGAGGGCTTGGTGCACGACTACTCGCTGCTCGACGGCCTTGCCCATCGCGTGACGACGGAGCTGCCCGAGCGCACCGGTAACCTGGGCCATCTGACATGGAAGAATCCCTTTACCGACGAGGTCTCGAACGAGAGTTTCCCCGAGGTCTTTGATCGCGCGCTGGTCGATTACGAGTGCACGGTCGCACGTTTTATCGAGACCGGTGACATGGATGCCGTGACCAGTCACGTCAACTACAGCGGTCGCGTGCTCAATGCCGATGAGGAGTTCGACCGCGAGGAATAGGGCCCGTGCGTGCCCCTTTGCCGAATCCTTACCGGCGGTTCTGGACAATTGGGGTACGATGAACTAACTGCATATCGGGCGAATACGAAGGGTCCCTGTCCATGAAATACACCAAGCTCGAGCGTAACTGGGTTATGTATGATGTGGGCAATTCGGCCCTCGTGCTGCTCAATACCTCGGTGGTGCCCATTTACTTTAACGCCATCAATACCGGCGCTTCTTCGGCCGACCTGGTGGTCGCCTGGGGCAATGCGCAGACGATTGCCTCGCTGGTCATCGCCATGCTCATGCCCATTCTGGGCGCGCTTGCCGACTACGCCGGCAACAAGATCAAGTTCTTCTTGGGCTTCTTCCTCACGGGCCTGGTGCTTTGCCTGGCGCAGGCTATCCCAATGTCCGCCATGGCATTTTTGACCGTGTACGTGCTGTGCACCATCGGCCTTAACTCTTCTATGACGTTCTACGACGCCATGCTGCCCGACATTACCACCGACGAGCGCATGGACGCCGTGTCCAGCTCGGGCTATGCCTGGGGCTACATCGGTTCCACCGTGCCGTTCGTCATCTGCCTGGCGCTCATCATGGGCGGCCCCGCTCTTGGCGTCCCCACCATGCTGGCAACGCGTCTGTCGTTTATCATCACTGGTGCCTGGTGGCTCATCTTTACTCTGCCGCTCATTCGCACCTATAAGCAAAAGTACGGTCGCGAGCGCGGTCCCGAGGACACCATCGGCCACATCGTGGGCGGTGTGTTCTCCGAGGTCGGACACACCATGCGCGAGATCGCCCACAACAAGACCGTGCTGGTCTACATGATCGCGTTCTTCTTCTATATCGACGGTGTGCACACGGTCATTTCCATGGCAACCAGCTACGGATCGGCCTTGGGCATCGATTCGACCCAGTTGGTCCTGGCGCTGCTCGTCACGCAGTTCGTGGCCTTTCCGTCCGCCATCATCTACGGCAAGCTCGCCGGCCGCGTGGGCACGCTCAACATGATCTTGGTGGCAGTCGCCGCCTATATGGGCATTGTGCTGTTCGCCGCGTTCTTCCTAAAGACCGCCTTTGAGTTTTGGGTGCTTGCCATTATGGTCGGCCTGTTCCAGGGCGGCGTGCAGGCGCTCAGCCGTAGCTACTTTGGCCGCATTATCCCCAAGGAAAAATCCAACGAGTACTACGGCTTCTTTGACATCTTTGGTCGTTATGCAAGCGTTATGGGCACCTTCCTGGTGTCGGTCGTCACCTCGCTGACCGGCAACCCGTCGCTGGGCGTCCTTTCCATTGGCGTGCTGCTGGTCGTTGGCTTTATGCTGCTGGTCCGCCTGTCCCGCATGACTCGGGCGGCAGAGCATGCCGCATAGGAGCGAGCGGCTATTGTGCCTGTCCACGGTACTCTTTTGGGGTTATCCGCAATAAACATTGCGACTTGCGAGCAATGATTTGCCCAAGTGGGTATGATGGAATCAGCTAGGTCGCGGGGCGTCGCCTGTGTTTGGCGGCGTCCCGTTTTTGTGTTGCAGGGAGGGTAAGGCATGAACGCCACAGTCGTGATTCCAACGTATTGGGCGGGCGATGACGCTTGCGCAAACGCCCCTGGCACCTATGACCATTCGACGCGACTCAACGCCGACAATCCCGAACTCGACCGCTGCCTGGCCTCGCTTGAGCAGGTACGTGACATCCCGCGCATCATCCTTTTGGTGGTCTGTCCCGTTTCTGCCACAGCCGATGTGTCGCTGCGCGTGCACGAGATTGTCGACGCGCATCCCACGCTCAAGGTCACCGTTGTCACCAACACCCAGGCCTCGCGCATCGCAGACCGGGTTGCTCAGATCGCGCCCAAGGGTTCGGGCGAGTGCGTGAGCCTGCGAGGCTACGGTGCCATCCGCAATATGGGGCTAGCCTGCGCCGCTGTGCTGGGGCATGACGCGGTTATCTTTTTGGATGACGATGAGACTGTCATCGACGCCGACTTTATGAAGCGCGCGACCTATGCGTTGGGGCAGCAGACGCGTCAGGGCTTGCCGATCTTGGTCAAGAGCGGCTATTTCTACGATCGCGACGGCTCGCCGCTGGCTCCCACGGACAAGGCGGGCATCTGCCATCGTTGGTGGACCAAGCGCATCGAGTTCAACCGTTGGATGAAAAAGGCGCTCTCGGGCACCCGCATCTCGCGCTCCAACTACGTGTGCGGCGGCCTGATGGCCCTGCACGCCCGCGCCTTTACGCGTGTGGCCTTTGACCCGTTTATCACCCGCGGCGAGGACTTGGATTACCTCTTTAACATGCGCATGTTTGGCTACGACGTGTGGTTCGATAACGAGTGGACCGTGCGCCATCTGCCTCCGGAGTCCGAAAAGCGCTCACCGCGCTTTATGCAGGATGTATACCGTTGGTACTACGAACGGGCCAAGTTGACATTCGCCGCGCATCAAAAGGAGCTCATTCCCGTTACGGCGGCATCGCTCATGCCCTACCCGGGCCCGTGGATTTCGCGCGAGCTCGACGACCGCGTGCGCAAGACCGCTATGGTCCGCAGCGTGTTTACCCGCGAGCATGAGGGCTACCTGCGCATCTGGCGCCATGGTATCGACGAGGCAAAGGCCTATGCGCGCCAAAACGCTGCAAGCTACCTGCGTTTCCAGAGCTTTTGGCCCAAGATCATGGACGGGCTTTGGCGTGACGCACAACTGATCAGTATCCTGGAGGGGGCCGAATGATCGACCGCCGCGCCCAGCGCGATAGTTCAATATCAATCTTTCGCATCATTGCCGTTGCCTGCGCCATTTGCGTGCTGGTGTACTTTATTTTTGCCTTGGTGACCGGTATCGAGCCGATCGCCACGGTGATTGCCTGCGCGCTGCTGTGCATCTTTCTGTGCATCTTTATCTTTTTGACGCTCAATCGCGATTCGGTGCGCTCCCAGTACACCGAGGAGACGCTCTCGGTGGCCTCGGCCATGCTCGAGGACATTAAGGGCGGTCTGACGCAGGAGTCGGCGCGTTTGGTGTGCCGGCGCATTTTGCCCGAGACGCGCGCCATGACGGTGGCCATCACCGACGAGGACAACGTGCTTGCCTGCGCGGGCGAGTTTGAGGAAAAACTGCTGCCCGATACTCCCATCCACACGCTTGCCACACGCTACGTTATCGAACATGGCATCGTGCAGTCGTTCAACCGTATGGTGGATGTCGTGGGCTCGGACGGCTCGCACAACCAAGTCCCCGCCGGCATTATCGCCCCCATCAAGGTGGGCGATCGTACCGTCGGCACGCTCAAGTTCTACTACAAGACTCCGCGCGCCGTCGACCGTACCCAGTACGCGCTTGCCTCGGGCTTTGCCGAGATCTTGTCCACGCAGCTCGCCATCCACGAGCTCGAGGTGCAAAAGGAACTCACGGCGCGCGCCGAGGTGCGTGCGCTGCAGGCGCAGATTAACCCGCACTTCCTGTTCAACACGCTGAACACCATTGCATCGTTTACGCGCACCGACCCGCTGCGGGCCCGCGAACTGCTTCGTGAGTTCTCATCGTTCTATCGTGCCACGCTCGACAACTCGGGATCGCTTATTCCGGTCTCGCGCGAGGTCGCACAGACCAGGCGCTACCTTACCTTTGAGAAGGCCCGCTTTGGCGAGGACCGCGTGCTTGCGACGTTCGATGTGTCCGAGGACGTGGAAGATACGCTGGTGCCGGCGTTCGTGATCCAGCCGATTGTCGAGAACGCCGTACGTCATGGTATGGGCGATGACGACGCCCTGAGGATCGACGTGACCGTTCACCAAGACGGCGAGGATGCAATCTTGATTGCCGTGGCCGATAATGGCGTGGGCATGGATGAGGGTACCGCCGCCAGACTGTTTGACGAGCGTTCTGCCCGTCCCGACGCCAGCTCTCCCCAGGGTGGCGGCGCCGGTGTGGCCATGCACAATATTTCGGAGCGCATCCATCGCTTTTATGGGCCGCACTCCTATACGCGTGTCGAATCGGCGCCGGGCAAGGGCACCAAAGTGCTCCTTCATCTTGATTTGTCAGAGAGCATCTTCGACATTCAAGAGTAAAATAAAAGGCTACGGGCTCAACGTCATGCGACGGATGCCCGGCGTAGTTAGTTGACGAAAGGTTTTATCCCTATGCTGCGTGCGATGATTGTGGATGATGAGGCGCCGGCTCGCTCGGAGCTTCGCTTCCTGCTCGAGCAAACGGGCAAGATCGGCACGATCACGGAGGCGTCGAGCGTCCGCTCCGCCATCGAGATGCTTATGGAAAGTCGCGTGGATGTCGTGTTTCTCGATATCTCGATGCCCGGTGCCTCGGGCCTGCAACTTGCCGAGGCGCTGCATAAGCTCAAAAATCCGCCGGCGATCGTGTTTGTGACTGCGTATAGTGACCATGCGGTCGAGGCATTCGACGTGGATGCCGTCGATTATCTGATGAAGCCGGTCGAGGAAGCTCGCTTGGATCGCGCGATCGAGAAGGTCATGCAACGCGCCAAGCCGGTTACGGACAGCAAGGTGACCATCGAGCGTATCCCGGTGGAAAAGGGCGGCCGCAAGGTGCTCATTCCCGTGGACGACATTCGCTTTATCATGGCCAAGGACGATTACTCCTGCATCTATACCGTCGATGATCGCTTTTTGTCGACGACCTCGCTGGCGCAGTTTGAGGCCAAGCTCTGCGACTTTGGCTTCTTCCGTGTTCACCGCCGCTATATCGTCAACTTGGCGTGCGTTACGGACGTCGAGACGGTGCCCTCGGGCGCCATCCAGCTGGGCATTACGGGCGTCGACGAACGCGTGCCGGTTTCGCGCCGCCGCGTCGTGCCGCTCAAGAAGGCTCTGAGTCTCTAGCACACTGGCCCCGCAGCTCTGTAGACCCATCGTCTGCGGAGCCGTGGGGCCTTTTTGTATGTATCTGCCGAATCGTTTTTTGCGGAAGGGATCCCATGAACAGTGCAAGCGCCAAGCGCATCGACATCATCTCGGACACCCACGGCTATTTATCGCCTGCGCTCTTGGATGAGCTTGAGGGCGCAGACCTGATTATCCACGCCGGCGACCTCACGTCAGAGATGGACTACGAGCACCTATGCACCATCGCCCCCGTGCGGGCCGTACTGGGTAACAACGATTACTACCGCGACTACGGCCCCGATGTAGACCGTCTTGCACTCTTTACCTACGAAGGCCTTAAATTCGCCGTAGCCCACTACCGCGAAGACCTTCCGGTGGGATCCGTAGACGTAGCCATCAACGGCCACACCCACGTAACCAAAGAAGCCCAAGTGGGCCGTTGCTTAGTCCTCAACCCGGGCAGCGCCAGCTACCCCAGAGGCACCCGAGGCCCCACCATGGCCAGAATGCTAGTAAAAGACGGCAAGATCCTAAGCACTAAGTTTATTGACCTAGAGTAATCACAACAAAAACGGGGGATGCAGATGCGTCCCCCGTTTCCATTTGAGCCAATGGCCGAGCTTCAACAAGATCCATCAGACCAACCCCGCCGCGGAGAACGGGGCCGCCGAGCCGCGAAGCGGCGAGCAACAACAACGGCTCGAACAAAGTGACGGCAGGGAGGGTCTCCGGGGCCGGCTGGCGCGGGTTAAGTTTGTCGCGAGTTCCGCACGCAAAGGAAAGCACTTAATGTGCTTTCCGTCTTGCGCAGGACTGTAGAGCAGCAAACTTAACCCGCGC
>CABUUK010000045.1 GCA_902494765.1 uncultured Collinsella sp. | reverse complement strand
GGTTAAGTTTGTCGCGAGTTCCGCACGCAAAGGAAAGCACTTAATGTGCTTTCCGTCTTGCGCAGGACTGTAGAGCAGCAAACTTAACCCGCGCCAGCCGGCCCCGGAGACCCTCCCGGAGGGACCGAAAAATTTTTTCAAAAAAGTTGTTGCGCGCCGGACAGACTTCTGTGTATACTAATCCCCGCAGCGCACGCGAGCGGAAACAAACGCGAACGTCTGCCTGGGGAGTTAGCTCAGTTTGGTTAGAGCGCCGGCCTGTCACGTCGGAGGTCGCGGGTTCGAGCCCCGTACTTCCCGCCAACGCAATTAAAGCCACGTCTTCGGACGTGGCTTTTTGCGTTTGATGCACTTTGTTTCGATAGAACGATCGCCCTGGTGCATCTTCGCCCAGAATCCCCGCGCCTTCGGGAACGCAAGTAAAATCTAATAAGTATATCTGTCTGAACAACAGCTTTGTTGCGCAACACCTGTTCTACGAGACAGGGGGTTAGGTTATACTAAATTGCACTGTGCGCCGCATCTGATGCATTTCGCTCCAAGCGCGGCACTCAGTGGATATCCGATTTACCATTTGGATGTCCTGGCGGTCATTTAGCGTCTCGACACAAGCTCGGCCCCGGAGCTCGTTCGAGCTGTTCGTATTCCTTGAAAGGGGAAAAATGGACATATCGAGGAAGACTGATTACGCCCTTCGAATGCTGGCGATGCTTGCTGAGGATCCGGAGTGTTTGCTTTCTGTTCGCACCGCTGCCGAAGAGGTCAATGTCCCGTATTCGTTTGCCCGCTCGATTCAGCACGGTTTGGTCCAGGCCGGTATTGTGGAGAGCCTGCGTGGCGTCCACGGTGGCATGCGTCTCAAGGTCAGTCCGGACGACGTCACTATCCGCCAGGTCGTCGAGGCCGTTCAGGGTCCTATGGTTATGAACGATTGCACCGCGCCCGATGGTGACTGTGCGCGCATGGGCGCGTGCTGCTATCATCCCCTGTGGGCCGGAGCTCAGGCGTTGATGCGCGACTACCTCGATTCCGTTTCGCTCGGCGACATCGTCGCTCACCGCCAGTTCCCGGCCGTCGATCCCAAGTTCGCCGACCGCGAAGCGTTTCCCGAGTACGCCACCTGCGCGTGCGCTTACCGGGAGGAATAGCGCCGCATAAGGAGCATAGCCATGATTCAGGACCCCTTTCGTTCGATGATTCGTTCGGAAGGGGTCCTGCGTTATCGCGACCTTCCGTGGCGCCGCACACGCGATCCGTACATCATTTGGCTTTCTGAGGTCATGCTGCAGCAAACACAGGTGCCGCGTGTGGAGGCGCGCATGCCGGTGTGGCTCGATCGTTTTCCGACTGTGCAGGCGCTTGCCCAGGCCGCGCCTTCCGATGTTTTGGACGCTTGGCAGGGCATGGGCTACAACCGACGCGCTCTGGCGCTTCATGGGGCCGCTCAGCGCGTTGTAGAGGACTGGGACGGGGAGTTTCCGCGTGAGACGCGTGACTTGGTCGCTCTGCCCGGCATTGGCCCGGCAACGGCGCAGGGCATCCGTTCGTTTGCGTTTGATCTTCCAGGCGTGTATCTAGAGACCAATGTGCGCACGGTCTTTTTGCATCATTTCTTTCCCGATGTGCCGGCCGTTCCCGATCGCGAGCTGGTGCCGCTGATTCAAGCCGCCTGTCCGGCGGCCCCTGGTGCGGCGGCGGATGAGATTGCGCCCTTTGCCGTGCCTCAAGACGATGCCGACACGCCGCGCGCGTGGTATTACGCGCTGCTAGATTATGGCGCGTATCTTAAGAAGACGCTGCCCAATCCGTCCAGGCGCTCGGCGGGCTATAGTCGTCAGTCCAAGTTCGAGGGCTCGCGTCGCCAAAAACGCGCCCATATTGTGCGCATGCTACTGGCTGCGCGCGATGGGCGGCCGGCGGGGATAACGCTTGCTGATGCCGTGGTGGGCGTTAACGAAATGGAGACGGCAGCCGGTCGCGGGCCGGTCGAGTGCGAGCTTGTCGCGGGCATTCTAGCCGACCTGGAGCGTGAGGGCTTTTGCCGAGCCGAGGGCGATCGCTGGTTGAGTGTGTAGCCCGCTCAAATCTGAAGAACGGGATTGTAAGGTTTAAATTCGCGGCTTGAGGGCATCCTAAAGACAAGGTCGCTCAAAGCCTATGGGCGGCACGTGTTGAAGGGAAGTACACTTATGGATTTTGAGAATTCCCAAACCAAGAAGAACCTCGAGACCGCTTTTGCCGGTGAGTCCCAGGCACACACCAAGTATCGCTACTACGCATCTAAGGCCAAGAAGGATGGCTACGTTCAGATTTCGAATATCTTTGCCGAGACGGCGGGCAACGAGTCCGAGCACGCCAAGCTGTGGTTTAAGTATCTGCACGACGGCGCCGTTCCGGGCACTCTGGACAACCTGCGCGACGCCGCCGCGGGCGAGAACTACGAGTGGACCACGATGTACGACGAGTTCGCCAAGACCGCCGAGGAGGAGGGCTTTACCGAGATCGCCGCAAAGTTCCGTGGCGTCGGTGCTGTCGAGAAGGCTCACGAGGAGCGCTACAACAAGCTTGTCGAGCGCATTGAGTCGGGCGAGGTGTTTGAGCGCGAGGGCGTAAAGGTGTGGAAGTGTCTGAACTGCGGGCACCTGCATGTTGGTGCCGAGGCGCCCGAGGTTTGCCCGGTGTGCAACCACCCGAAGGCGTACTTTGAGGAGCAGGTGGTGAACTACTAGCGCTTGGCGCTAGCGTGAGCTGGGCCGGGAGGGCCGGACTGCCTTCCCTCCTCGCTCACGGCTTCGCAGGGCAACTGCTAGTTTCACCGCTCCGGGCGTCAGACCCGCGGCGCATCCCTTTCCCTCTCGCCCACGGCTTCGCAGAGTCGCGCGAGGCAAAGGCATACGCCGCGGGTCTGACGACACGGGCTAGCCAACGAGTTTTGGCTAATAGATTGGTTTGTGTGCCGCCCCTTTTGGGGCGGCACTATTTGTTAGGGGGTACACTGGGTAGCGACTTTTAGTTTATCTACTACCTGATGGGGTGTTTTTGTATGGGTAAGAAGTCTCGGGCTCGGGTGGCTGCGGCGGGAACACGCAAGGATCCTAGCCGTCGGGTTGCCGAGGGTAAAAAGGCCGATCGTGCCGAGAAAGACAAGAAGGTCGGCGCGCATGCTCATCCTGAGTGGGCGCCTCATTTGAATTCGGCTAGTGAGGATTTGACTGCCAAGTTGTTTACTCTGGTCGAGGTCATTTTGGGCGTGGTGCCCGTGGTGGTCATTGGCCTGTTTCTGGCCTCTAAGGATGCCACAAGTGTGGATAAGCTCACCGATGTCTTTTCTCAGGACCCCTCGATGGTGGTTACGTTTATCTCTGCGTGCTTGCAGCCGTTTGTGGCGTACATGCTGTATATGGTCTACCGCAAATACTGCGAGGGCGACGCTGGTTTCGTCGCCGGCAACCTGATTGGACTCTTGTGCTCCGAGATTTTGCTGCTCAATATTCCTGGCGTCATCGGCATGGGCATCTTGTTGTGGCGTGTCTGGCGCAATGTTGCTCCGCACTTTGAGAGCTGGTTGTTTGAGCGCCGTGCAATGGGCGTGCTGGTTGATATCGCGGGTTCGCTCGTGATCCTAGTCCTGGCGTTTATGTGTGCCACCGCCTCTCGGGGCCTTGCGGGCATGTAGCCTGCTATCACCGACTGCGAAGCGCGGGCCGGGAGGGCCGGATTGGGTCGTCGCTTGCCCGCTGTAGAAAAGCTGATGATTAAGTGTGTGTGCCGCCCCTTTTGGGGCGGCACGTTTTTGCGTGGGGTCCCTGTCTTCACAATTTCCGTCAAGCTTTTGGTTAGATTTTGGTCAGTTGGCGTAAGAGTGGAAGGCCAAAAGATTGCTGGCGAAAAAAGCTCAGAGAAAGTGCTGATAGGGGAGTTGTTGAGCTTTTCGACAGCTTTTGAGCAAAAGAAACTATGTGGCTATTGCCGGCGATTGCGTTGTCGCGGTCATGGCGGTGCGGGATGCTGGTCGTAAGCGTCGAATGCTCCGATTTTGGAGGCCAGCATGGATCTGTTTCTTGAGACTCCGCAGCAACAAGCTGAGCGCATGCTGCGTCAGCAGCAACGACTCATGGAGATGCAAATGCAAGGGGCGGCAGCCCAGCCCTTTGCGCAAAATGTCGTGCCCGCTGCTGTACCTGCAGCTGTGCCCGGGTGTGAATCGGCGCCAGAGGCCTATTCCGTACAGCAAGATTCATATGCGCAGGAGCTCGCGTTCGACAAACGCCGCGCGCGCCGCCGCCGTTTGGGCCAGCGCCTGCGCACATTGGCGATGATCGTGCTCATCCCGCTGGGGCTTGCGGCCATCTTTCTGGCGTCGTATGCCCTCACGTGCATCCTCAACGGCGCATCGCCCAACGAGGTGCTCCAACATCTGTCAGCCCTCGGCCAGCGCCTAGGTGACGTCATAACAACCATCCGCACCGGCTGGGAGAGCTAGCGTTTTAGCGTCCGCGGCTCTAAGAGAAATTTGTCTGCAAGGCAGTGAGTGATCCGTGTGTGTGGCGGGGTAAGATTGATCGCGGTTTTGATTGATGACCGATTGAGTTTGTTGGGCGGAGTCTATGTCTGCTATTGATATCGTGCTTGTTGTGATCGCCTTGGTGGCGGTGGGGGTTGCTGTGGCTTGCGCCCTCCAGCTCAAGAGCCTGCGTGCCGAGTTGCGGGAGCGTGGCGACAGTAGCGCGGAAACGCTGGCAGCACTCGAGCAGGCCAACAACGCGCTCGATGCCCTGAACGTCGCGCTGGCCGAAACCCGCCGCACGGCCAATGCCATCGCGCAGCAGCAGACGACCGATGCGGCCGTGGAGCAGCAACGTTACCTGACCATCGCACGCGAGTTCTCGCAAGCTGGTGACCGGATGGATGACCTGCGCCGCGAGACGGCCCAGCAGCTCGGCGCCAATCGCGAGGGCATCGAGCATCGCCTGGACAAGGTGCGCGAGACGGTCGATGCTCAGCTGGGCGCCATCCGCAAAGACAACAACGTGCAGCTCGATCAGATGCGCGCGACGGTGGACGAGAAGCTCTCCCGCACGCTCAACGACCGACTGTCGGCATCGTTCAAGCAGGTGAGCGACCAGCTCGAGGCCGTGTATAAGGGCCTGGGCGATATGCAATCTATCGCCACCGGCGTAGGCGACCTCAAGCGCGTGCTGGGCAATGTGAAGGCACGTGGCATCTTGGGCGAGGTGCAGCTGGGCGCGATCCTGGCGGACATCCTCACGCCCGACCAGTATCTGGAAAACGTCGCCACCAAGCCCGGCGCTTCGGAGCGCGTGGAGTTTGCCGTCAAACTGCCGGTGGACGAGGGCGACCCCGTGCTGCTGCCAATCGATTCCAAGTTTCCGGGCGATGCGTACGAGCACCTGCTCGATGCGCAGGAGTCGGGCGATGCGGATGCCGTTGCCGCCGCGCGCAAAACACTCGACATGATGGTGAAGCGCGAGGCGAAGGACATCTGCGAAAAGTATCTGAGCGTGCCCGCAACGACCAACTTTGGCATCCTGTTCGTGCCGTTTGAGGGCCTGTATGCCGAGATCGTCAGCCGTCCCGGTCTTATCGAGACCCTGGGCCGCGACTACCACGTCAACGTGGCGGGCCCCAGTACCATGGCGGCTATCCTCAACAGCCTGCAGATGAGCTATCAGACGTTTAAGCTGCAAAAACGCACCGATGACGTGCTGCGCGTGCTCTCCGCCGTCAAGGCCGAGCTGCCGCGCTATCAGGCGGCGCTGCGCCGCGCCCAGCAGCAGATCGAGACCGCGGGCAAAACCGTCGAGGGCATCATCACCACGCGCACCAATGTCATGGAGCGCAAGCTCAAGGACATCGATGCGCTGGAGGACACCCAAGAGGCCGATGAGATTTTGGGCTTGGATTCAGCGGGGCTGCTCGCAGATCAAGAGGACGAGGACTAGCCCTTGAACAAGGGAGTTCTTGTTCTGCCCCTTGCTTAAAGCGCACGCCAATGTGCAACAATGTCCATTTGAGGTGTCAGGCGCGAAAGGAAACCCATGTCTCAGAGAAGCACCAGCCCGCTTAAGCGCTCCACCGTGCGCCGCACGCTGCGGCGCTTTTGGGATGTTACGCGCACGCAGCCGCTGATCGTCTTTCTTTCGGTGTTCTCGTCGGCGGGTTACATCTTTTTGCTCACGTTTGCCAACACCTACGTGATGGCCCTCATTGTCGACCGCGTGCAGGCAGGCCCCGTGGCGGGCGACCAGGTGTTTGAGGTCTTTGGTCCCTACATCTTGGCGCTCGTGCTTGTGAACTTGGTGGGCCAGATTCTCTCTAAGCTGCAGGACTATACCGTCTACAAGCTCGAGATCGCGGGCAACTATCATCTGGCGCGTCTGTGCTTTGACACGCTCTCCAATCAGTCCATGACCTTTCACACCAGCCGTTTTGGCGGTTCGCTCGTGAGCCAGACGAGCCGTTTTATGAGCGGCTACACGGGCCTGGTGGACGTAACGGTGTATTCGCTCATCCCCACCATCACCTCGGTCATCTGCACCGTGGCCGCACTCGCCCCGGTGGTGCCCACGTTTACCGTGATCCTGGTGGGCATCATGGTCGTCTACCTCGCGTTTGTCTGGCTCATGTACAAGCGCATCATGCCGCTTTCGGCCGCGACGTCTGCCGCGCAGAACAAGCTGTCGGGCGTGCTGTCCGACGCGGTCACGAACATTCTGGCCGTTAAGACCTGCGGGCGCGAGGACTTTGAGCGCGACCTGTTCGACGCCGCCGACCGCGCCGCACGCGATGCCGAGACGGTCTCGATGCACGCTATGATGCAGCGCAACTTTACGACCTCGGGCCTTATCGTCATCACCATGGCCGTGGTGAGCGTGTTCGTGGCGGGCGGCAACGCGTGGTTTGGCATCTCGGCCGGTGCACTCGTCATGATCTTTACCTACACGTACAACCTCACCATGCGCCTGAACTACGTGAGCTCCATGATGCAGCGCATCAACCGCGCGCTGGGCGACGCCGCCGAGATGACGCGCGTGCTGGACGAGCCGCGCCTAGTAGCAGACGACCCGGACGCCCCCGAGCTCAAAGTGACCGAGGGCGCGATCGATTTTGAGCACCTGAGCTTTGCGTACCGTGACGCTGCGGCGGGCGAGAGCGTGTTCGACGACCTGACGCTCCATGTGGCGGCTGGCCAGCGCGTGGGTCTGGTGGGCAAATCGGGATCGGGCAAGACGACGCTCACCAAGTTGCTGCTGCGTCTGGACGACGTGCAGGGCGGTCGCGTGCTCGTGGACGGCCAGGATGTCTCGCGCTGCACGCAGCAGAGCCTGCGTCGCCAGGTTGCCTACGTGCCGCAGGAGGCGCTGCTGTTCCACCGCTCCATCCGTGAGAACATCGCCTACGGCCGCCCCGACGCCACCGACGAGCAGATCCGCGATGCGGCGCGCCTGGCGAATGCCTTGGAGTTTATCGACCGACTGCCCCAAGGCTTTGACACCATGGTGGGTGAGCGCGGCGTTAAGCTCTCGGGCGGTCAGCGTCAGCGCGTGGCCATTGCGCGCGCGATCCTCACCGACGCTCCGATTCTGGTGCTCGACGAAGCGGCCTCTGCGCTCGACAGCGAGTCCGAGGCGCTGGTGCAGGAGGCGCTCGAAAACCTGATGCGCGGGCGCACCTCCATTGTGGTGGCGCATCGCCTGTCCACCGTGGCGGCGCTCGACCGCATCGTGGTGCTGGCGGACGGCGAGATCGTCGAGGACGGTACACATGCACAGCTCGTCGAGGCGGGCGGCGAGTACGCGAGCCTGTGGAGCCGCCAAACCGGCGCATTCTTGGAGGCTTAAGGTCCCCGGGCGTGGGACAATCGTTCCCGTGAAGTAGTGTTTTTGCCGAGCCGAGGAGTCGTTATGCCACGCGAGACCAATGCCGCCAAACGCGAGCGCGCCATCGAGGTGTGCGAGCGCCTCAACCGTCGCTATGGCCCGGTCGAGTGCTTTTTGGACCACGATAACCCCTTTCGCCTGTTGATCGCCGTGCTTCTTTCGGCGCAGACGACCGACGCACAGGTCAACAAGGTGACGCCGCGGTTGTTTGACCAGTGGCCCACGCCCGAGGCCATGGCCGGCGCGAGTGTTGCCGACGTGGCGGACACGATCAAGTCGCTCGGCTTCTATAAGAGCAAGGCCAAGCACGCCGTGGAGGCCGCGCAGATGATCGTTGCCGACTACGGCGGCGAGGTGCCGGCCGACATGAAGGAGCTCGTCAAGCTGCCGGGCGTGGGACGCAAGACCGCGAACATCGTGCTCAACGTGGGGTACGGCATTGTGGAGGGCATTGCGGTGGATACGCACGTCAATCGCATTGCGCACCGCCTGATGCTGAGCCCCAAGACGCACGCCAAGGAACCGCTCAAGACCGAGCAGGACCTGCTCAAGATCTTGCCGCACGAGTATTGGGAGTCGGTCAACCACCAGTGGATTACCTTCGGCCGCGAGATTTGCGATGCCCGTAAGCCCAAGTGCGACGAGTGCCCGCTGGCGGATTTATGCCCCAGTGTACGGGTGGGCTAGGTTGCAAGGGCAGGGTGCCGCCGCTCTTGCGTATCTCCGGGCGGCACAAATCGGGACGCGGTCGGTGACCATGGCGCTCGCTACGACTCCCGAAGCAAGAACTCTTCTGCCGGCACAACCGATGCGCCCTCGGTATCGTAGCGCTCGGAGCCGTGATATACGACGGCTCGGTCCTTTGCGGGAATGCCAAGTTCAGAACCAACAGAGCGTAGGTGTCGAGCGAATGTGTCTCGGTAGGTAGCGCCCGATTTGATTTCGAACGCCTGTGGGCGAGCCTGCTCTGTTAGATCGATAAGGTCGATCTCTCGTTTGCTATCGTCGCGATAAAAGACAAGCGTGGGCTCGATGCCTCTGTTGAGATATGCCTTCTGGCGTTCCGAGACAACGAGGTTTTCGAATATTTCCCCGCTTAGGGGGTGGCTCATGAGACTGCGCTCGTCGTGAATGCCAAGCAGATGACAAAGTAGTCCCGTGTCGTAGAAGTACAGTTTTGGCGCTTTGGTAAGCCGCTTGCGCATGTTTCCAGCATATGGCTGAAGCAGGAATACCAAATAGCTTGATTGCAGGATCGAAAGCCACGAGCTGATCGTCGCCGTGGCGACTCCCACATCGGCGGCGAGTCTTGATAGGTTGAGCAGTCCTCCCACGCAGGCCGCGCACAGCCCGATCATTTTTCTAAAGGAGCTCAGGTTACGCACGTCGAGAAGGCCGCCCGCGTCGCGCTCCACATAGGTCATAAGGTAATTTTGGTAGAACATATCGGTGGGGATGCCCGCATCATATATGCGCGGGTATCCCCCGCGAATCAGGTAGGTGTCAAGCGAGATTTGCGTCTCGCTGAGCTCCTGGTAGGAGAGAGGGAGGAGTTTGAGCATGCCGACGCGCCCAGCAAGCGATTGCTGGATGTTGCGCATAAGCAAAAAGTTTTGCGAGCCGGACAATACATACTGGCCGGTCCTTCCGCGCTCGTCGGAAGCGACCTGAATCATGCTGAACAGCTCCGGTGCATATTGGGCCTCGTCGATGATCAGATGATCAGGGCGCCTGCTGATAAAGCCGACGGGGTCATCGAGTGCGGCGCGACGGACTTCCGGGTTCTCGAGGTTGAGATATTCATATTCAGGAAAGACGGCCTTGATGAGAGTTGACTTGCCGCTTTGGCGTGGCCCCGTAAGCGAGACGACGGGAAACCATTCTGACATGCCGCGTAGCTTTTGGGCCATGGTTCGCTCAATCATTTTTAACGCCCTTCGCGTCTTGCATCGCATGCTCGCAGGCATGCTTTTGGTTTGAAAGTCTCGTGCCGAGTTTGTCGGTATCCGCCGGGTTTCGTGGCAGGCCTTTGGGATTTGCCACATTGTTAAGGCAAAAAACCATAATTACTAACTAGAAGTTACCACAACTATAAAGTAGCAATTGCCATAATTGCAAAATAACGCAGGTAAAGCTGATAATCGATCCTGTCCGATCAGGCTGTTTTGTGCCGAGGGCGTTTGAGCATGCGCGTTTTGGGTGAGCGGACCGAGTGCTGATGACCGCCGTGCAGTTTGCGTGACGCCCGCAAACCCAAGTGCGACGAGTGCCCGCTGGCGGATTTGTGCCCCAGTGTGAGTGTGATGGGGTAGGGGCTCGACGCGTTTAGTTGGCACTCGGAGACGGCGGCCAATGTTGCGCAACACAGTTGCGTTTTGAGGGCTCAATATGATGGCGACAGATGCTGTTTGTTGTGAGGGGATGCCCGAATATGTTTTGCACCAAGTGTGGCTCTGAGATGCCCGACGGAACCGATTTTTGCACGAACTGCGGGGCGCGCATGGGCGCTGCCTCTCCGGCGGCCGCGCCTGCTGAGCCCGCACCGATGCCGGCGGCAGGGATGCCTCCCGTGCAGGGTGCCGTACAAAAGAAATCGCATAAGCGCGCGGTGATTGTCGGCATGTGCGTGGCGGGCGTGCTCGTTGCCGGCGGTGCCGCTCTGGCGCTGACCGGCGTGCTGGGTCCGCTTGGGCAGGGCAACTCATCGCAGATTACGGTACTTGGGTCCGACGAGGGTTCGGCCGAGCATAAGGACAAGGGAAGCGCCAAGGAGAAGCCTGCCGCCGACGGGGATGAGGCGGATGAGCCTGAGCAGACCGGCAGCAGCGTAAAGGTCGACCTCAACGACCAGGCAACTTATGCCGCGGCGAACCTGTTCCTGTCGAACTTTACGGAGGAGCACTTCGATCGGGACTGGTATCAGGCGGGCGGCTTCGATTCGACTGACGGACTTTCTGATGACGAGAAATACAAGCTGGTCAAGTTTATCTGGTGCCATTTTATTGACAACGCGCCGTATCGAATCGAGAAAGGCGGCTATGACAACGGTCACTATCAGCGCATGGCGACCGATGTGATCAATAGGGAACTCAATCGCCTGACGGGTCTGACGCTCTCGGATGCTGACATGACCTTTGATAAAGGGTCGGGTGGGCAGATGCTTGCCGATTCGGCCGAAGCGCATGACGGGTACTTGTATCTGAAGCAGGAATACGGCCAGGGAAATTACAACCCATCGTGTGCCATCGTTACGGGCGCGACTGACCTTGGCGACAACATCTACGAGCTCACCTATGAGGTCTACAGTGCTGGCGGCATGTTACTTCCTTCCGACATCCCCGAGAGCACCTACGGCCTGCCAAAGGACCAGTTCATCGCCGCAATTCAAGCGGATGCATCCATGGGCCGTACCGAGACTTGCACGGTCCGCGTCGCGCAGGGTGACGGCGCTCCGATCTTCACACTGCTTAAAATGGGCGTCTACGACTAGACTCGGCGTATAGCTCACTCTGATAGCGCCAGACGGCTTGCCCGTCTGGCGTTTTTTGCGGGGCTGTGCATGCGCTTGAGCAGGAGTATATGTCGCCGCCTGCCGTCCCATGCAAAAATGTGTTGCTAATTTAGAAGCCTATTCAAGCGTGCCGAAGTCGCGGCGTACTGGCGTAGCATGAGCAAAAAATCAAGCAATGGAGGACAACGTGGCAACATTGAAGACGCGAGAGCTTGAAGATTACTTTGAGCGCATCGTGCGCACACGCGAAGGTGACATACCTGGTCGTCGCAAAGGCGACGAATACTTGTCTCAAACCCATGCGCTCTACCATGGCGATCCTGCGCCCTGGGCTCTGACGCCAAAGATATTCGACAAGGATATGACGGCGCTTCTTAAGGAGGCCGCCGAGCGCATGTACGGCATTATGGACAAGGTGACGCGGTCGTTTTGTTCCGATGCCTCCGTGCGTGCGTGGTTTCGCATGGATCCGGCTTTTGCTGACCTGTGCGCTATGGATGCCGGCTATGACTGTCAGATTCCCCTCGCGCGTGTCGATATCTTTCTTGACGAGGACACCGGGTCGTATACGTTTTGCGAGCTCAATACCGACGGCAGTGCCGGAATGGTAGTGACCGATGCGGTCAGTCAGGCTGTTCGGATGACGCCCTCCTTTGAGGAATTTGCATCCGACCACCCCGGCTTTCGGCAGTACGATTTGTGCGGTAGCTGGATAGACGCATTGTTTGAGACCTATGCAGAGTGGAAGCTGGCCCATCCTCGCCGCACCGAGGATAGTGCACGATTGGACGACGGGGCCCGCGTTGACGAGGGGCTCTATGCACCGCAATCAAAGATATATCCCGCTTCGGTGGCAATCGTCGACTATTCGGAAAGCATCGACTTGGAAGATGCGGCTCATTTTGTCGACCTTATGAGGCGACGGGGTGTGGTGGCGCGCTTTGCGGATGTGCGCGACCTGCGGATTGGCGAAGACGAGAGCGGTGCTAGGCGGCTGTGCGATGCCGCCGGTCCTATTGATTGCGTTTGGCGGCGCGCGGTGACCGGCGAGCTGTGGGATAAGCCGTGCGACGGACGTTCTGCCTTAATCGAGGCTGCCCAGGAAGGGCTTTCGTGCATCGTCGGTGGATTTAGAACATGGCCGTGCGCGACTAAGACTGTTTTTGCGTATCTGTGGTCTGAGGCGGGTCAGTCCTTGTTAAGCCCGGAGGAGCAATCGTTTGTACGGGAGCATGTGCCCTATACCGAGATCCTGGACGAAAGCACCCAGTTGTCGCGATTTGCCGAAAAGGATCGATGGGTTGTCAAGCCGTGCGGCGGCTACAACGCGGTTGGCGTTGTCGCCGGTTTGGATGCCACAGAACAGGAATGGTCCCAAGTGCTTGCTCGCGCTGCGGCCGCTGGGGCGATTGTGCAGGAGTATGCTCAGCAGTATCAGACTCCCTGCTTGCGTGGAACGCTTGTCGATGGGCCGCATCGAGGAGAGGCGCCCAAAGGACTTGTGGATGATCTTGGTTTTGCGCCCGCTTCTAATATGGAAGGCCTGTACCTGTATCGCGGCCGTTTTGCGGGCGTGTACACACGCGTCGGTTTTGCCAACACCATAGGTGAGTGGACGAGCCGCTTGAACGTCGCAAGCTTTTTTGAGGAATAGCCGTTTCTTGGGGAGCCTTCCGTGGTTGCGGCGTTCGACGTGACGGGGAGATTTTGGCGAAGCCGGTGAGTCCAGTTCTATCTGGCGTTTTTGTTGCGGGGCTGGGCGTACGCTTGAGTCGGAGTCCTCTCCATGCGCTACCATGACAGGCAACGAATTTGACGAACGACCCGCCGAGCTTGCCTCGGCGGGCTTTTGGCGTTGCAATGCCGGAGGAACAGCATGCTCATTCACCGTATAGCCGCGCAGCTCTACACTGCCGAGGCACTGCAGACCGTCGAGGCCGGGCTCGATTCTGGCGAGGACGTGACGCTGGCCGTGTCTCAGTCGGGCCGAACGCTTATGGCCGCCGCCCAGTTTGTGCGTCGTCCGCGCCCCACGGTCTACATCGTGAGTGGCGAGGATGCGGCCGATCGGGCCGCACGTAGTCTGGCCGCCTATGTGGGCCTGGCGCACGTGTGCCGCTTTCCCGAGCGCAAGGACTACCCTTGGCGCGAGCAGGCGCCCGACGACGCCGTGGTAGCCCAGCGCTGCGAGGCGCTCGGGCGCATCGTGCGCGGCGACAACTGCATCATGGTCGCCTCGGCCCGCGCGCTGCTGCGCTGCGTGCCGCCGGTCGAGAGCCACTACTGGGAGTCCACTACTTTTGCGGTGGGCGAGGAGATTCCCTTTGACGAGGTGCCGCAGCGTCTGGTGGGCATGGGCTATACCAATGCCGGCGCCGCCGACGCGCCCGGCCTGTTCCGTGTGCACGGCGACACCGTCGAGGTGTTTCCCGCGCAGGAAAAGGCGCCCGTGCGCATTGAGTTCTTTGGCGACGAGATCGACCGCATCCGCCGCATGGTGAGTTCGACGGGCCAGACCATCGGCAACGAGGACAGCATCGAGATCTTCCCCTGTCGCGAGCTCGCACTCACCGACGACGCCGTCCACAACATGCATGTGGCGCTCTACCGCGCCAGCCAGGACGACAGCAAGTTGGCGGCGCTGCTCGAGATGGTGGATGCGCGCATCGTCACGCCTGAGCTCGACCGCTTTTTGCCGGTGATGTACGGCCAGACCGTGAGTCCGTTGTCGCACGTGAGCGGCAAGGCGCTCGTGGTGCTGTCCGAGCCGCGCTCGCTGTTCGACGATTGCCTGCGCGCCTACGAGGATATCGAGGCACGTGCCGGCGAGGCGGGGGTCGACCGTCTGGACGGCCTGTACGTGCGTGCCCAGCAACTCGACTTTGGTTCCCAGCAACGCCTGAACTATGTGAGTCTCATCCGCGCCGGCGGTGCGGTGACGGCCGAGCTCAAGATCGAGCAGCCTGCCATCGCAGGATCGGACAGTCGCTTTATGACGCGCATCCAGGAGGTCGTGGGCAAGCGCTATGCCTGCGTGTTTGCCATCCCCGACCGCGGTGCGCGCGAGTCGATGGAGCTCACCTTTGGCGACGAGGGCATTACCTTTGAGGAATCGCTGACCGCGGCGCCCGAAAACGCCGGCGCTATCGGCGACCGCGTGCGTGTGGCAGCGGCGGATTCCGCTGACCGTGCCGCACGCCAGGAGGCCCATGCCTCGATTCGCGAGCGTAAGGCCGACGCGCTCAACGCCCGTTCGCTCGAGGCGGGCGCCGCGCAGGCTGCCGCCGGCGCCGCCGTGCCCACCATCTCGCGCGGACGCGTGACCTTTGTGGACGCTGCCCTGCCGCAGGGCGTGGTGGTGCCCGATGCCAACCTGGCCGTGTTCTCGATCGCCGATCTCAACGCCCGCATGGACGCCAACCGCGCGCGCAGCCGCCGCAAGGTTGACATTACGCAGATCACCTTCCCCTTTAAGCCGGGCGACTACGTGGTGCACGCCACTCACGGCATCGCGCTCTTTAGCGAGATTGCGCGCCAGGAAGTGGGCGGCAAGGAGCGCGACTACTTTTTGCTGGAATACGCCGACGGCGACAAGCTCTACGTGCCGCTGGAGCAGGTTGACCGCATTACGCGCTACGTTGGTCCCGACGGCGATAAACCGCGCTTGACCAGGCTCAACACCGCCGACTGGACGCGTGCCACCAACAAGGCGCGCAAGAATGCCAAAAAGCTGGCGTTTGACCTGGTCGACCTGTATACGCGCCGCTCGTCGATCGCCGGTATCGCCTGCCCGCCCGATACGCCCGAGCAGATCGAGATGGAGGAGAGCTTCCCCTACGACGAGACGCGCGACCAGCTGGAGGCTATCGCCGACATTAAGGCTGATATGGAGGCGCCCAAGCCCATGGACCGCCTGCTGTGCGGCGACGTGGGCTTTGGCAAGACCGAGGTCGCTCTGCGCGCGGCGTTTAAGTGCGTGGACTCCGGCCGCCAGGTCATGGTGCTCTGCCCCACGACCATTCTTGCCCAGCAGCACTACGAGACGTTCTTTGAGCGCTTTGCCCCGTTTGGCCTTGAGGTCGAGGTGCTCAGCCGCTTTCGCACGCCGGCGCAGCAGAAGCGCGCGCTCAAGGCGTTTGCCGAGGGCACGATAGACGTGCTCATCGGCACGCATCGTCTGCTTTCGGCCGATGTGAACCCCAAGAACCTGGGCATGGTGATCATCGACGAAGAGCAGCGCTTTGGTGTGCAGCACAAGGAGCAGCTCAAAAACCTGCGCGAGCAAATCGACGTGCTCACGCTCTCGGCAACGCCTATTCCGCGAACCATGCAGATGGCCACGAGCGGCGTGCGCGACATGAGTCTGATCACCACGCCGCCGACCGGGCGTCGCCCCGTGATCGTGCACGTGGGGGAGTACGACCCCGACGTGGTGAGTGCGGCGATTCGCCTGGAGGTGGGCCGCGGCGGTCAGGTGTATTACGTGTCCAACCGCGTCAAGACCATCGACGATGCCGTGGCGCGCGTGCACGAGGCCGCGCCCGAGGCGCGCGTGGGCGTGGCGCACGGCAAGATGAGCCCGCGCGAGGTCGAGGACGTGATGATCGAGTTCGCGACTAAGAAGATCGACGTGCTCATCGCTACGACCATCGTGGAGAGCGGCATCGACAACGCAACGGCCAACACGCTCATCATCGAGGACTCGCAGCGTCTGGGTCTGGCACAGCTCTACCAGCTTAAGGGCCGTGTGGGCCGCTCTGCCACGCAGGCCTACGCGTACTTTATGTTCCCGGGCGAGCTGCCGCTTACCGAGGAGGCTACGGCGCGTCTGACCGCGCTTTCCGAGTTCCAGGACCTGGGCAGCGGCATGCGCATTGCCATGCGCGACCTGGAGATTCGCGGTGCCGGTTCGCTCATGGGTGCCGAGCAACACGGTAACCTGTCGAGTGTGGGCTTTGACCTGTTTTCGCAGATGCTGGGACAGGCCGTGGCCGAGGCGCGCGGCGATGACGATGCCGGCGTGGAGGCGGCGAGCGTGGGCATCAACCTGCCGGCCGACTACTTCTTGTCCGAGGAGTACATGCCGGCGGTGGACCAGCGCGTGCTCGTGTACCGCAAGCTCGCGGCGGCTGAGGACCTGGAGAGTATCGACGAGGTGCAGGAGGAGACCGAGGCCGCGCACGGTGAGCTTCCGCTGGCGGGGCTCAACCTGTTCAACCGCGCTCGCATTCGTATTCGCGGCGAGCGCCTGGGGCTCGAGAGCGTCACGCTCAGCGGCGGACGCATTACCTTCCTGGGGGTTGACGTTCCCAAGAAGGTGGCCTTTGAGTTCAAGAACCGGTACGGTGCGGTGAACTTCCCCAAGAGCCGCAAGCTATCGGTGCCCTACAAGGCGGGCGCCGGCGCGGGCAGCGGCCTGGGCCGCGGCCTCGACGCCAACGACGGCACCGGCCCCGTGGCGGCCGCGCTCATGCTGCTGCAGCAATTAGGCACGAGCGACGATGACTAACAAGTAGGGGCGTGGCGGGGCAGAGCTAGCAGTTGTTCTTTGCCCCGTCACCTCGCAGGTTGATTCCAACCCCATCGAAAGGAAAGCATGTTCGGATACATCTACAAGAAAGATGTCGCCATTATCGCGGTTGTCCTGTGCCTTTGTCTGGGCGTGGGCAGCTTCTTCGATTATCAGATCTCGAGTGCGCTGTTCAACATCGGCAGCATGTACGGTCGCTTTGTCGAGGCGGCCGGTGAGCTGCCGTTCGAGCTGACGGCGAGCATCGCGGGCGTTATGCTCGTGCGCTCGGCACGCCCCGATTCCAAGGCGAGCAAGTGGCTCGCTGCGCTGGGCGTTTTGATCAACGTGGGTCTGGTCGGCTACGAAATTATCGGATCGCTGCGCGTCGGCGGCAAGCTTATTGCGTTTCAGCTGGTTCTGACGTTTGCGTTGGTCATCGCAGCCAACTTCATCGCCTACCGCCTCACGCGCACGACCGAGCCCGACGAGCTTACGCGCTGGGCGTTGATGGTGCTGGCCGTGTGGGTCGCTCAGGCCATCATCCTCAATGTCATTGTTAAGCCGTTATGGTCGCGCCCGCGCATGCGCGTGATCGAGGCCACGCCGGGGCTCAATTTTCAGCCGTGGTGGGTGATCGGCAACCCCGACAAGTGGGCCTATATCGCCGCCGGCGTGATTAAGGACGGGTTCAAGTCGTTTGCGAGCGGACACACGGCGCATGCGGCGATCGGCCTTATGCTCGCCGGGCTTCCCGCGGCAGCCTTTAAGGAAAAACCTTCGCGTCGCCGCGTGATCTTTTGGGCGGCGGTTGTTGTTGCAGCGTTCGTCGCCTTTGGGCGCATCGTGATCGGCGCGCATTTTTTGAGTGACGTGAGCTGCGGTTTTGCCCTGGTACTGGCACTTGAGTGCCTTGCCGCACGCATTGCCTATCCCAACGGCGTACAATAGCTCCGTTTGAATCATCTGGCCGATACCCGGTAAGAGAGGATTGCCATGCTCGCGTTTAACAACGATTATTCCCACGGCGCACATCCGGCAGTGCTGCAGGCGCTCGTCGACACCAATATGGAGCCGCAGCCCGGCTACGGTACCGATGCGCACACCGAGCGTGCCAAGCAGCTTATCCGCGAGGCCTGTCAGGCCCCCGATCCCGACGTGTTTTTTCTGGTGGGCGGCACGCAGGCCAACGCGACGGTGATCGACATGTTGCTCGCGCCGTACGAGGGCGTCGTTGCTGCCGAGACCGGCCACGTCGCCTGCCACGAGGCGGGCGCCATCGAGTTTGGCGGTCACAAGGTGCTCACCATCCCCGGCTACGAGGGCAAGATGCACGCCGAGGATCTGGAGGACTATATCCAGGTATTCTACGAAAACGAGAGCTACGAGCACACGGTGTTTCCGGGTGCCGTGTACGTGAGCCTATCGACCGAGTACGGCACGCTGTACTCCAAGGCCGAGCTCGCGGCGATTCACGCAGTGTGCCAGAGGCGCGAGATTCCGCTGTTTGTGGATGGCGCCCGCCTGGCCTATGCGCTGGCGGCCGATGAGTGCGACATTACCCTGCCCGAGCTGGCACGGCTGTGTGACGTGTTCTACATCGGCGGCACCAAGTGCGGCGCTCTGTGCGGCGAGGCCGTGGTGTTTTGCGGCATGCATGCTCCGGCGCATCCCATTCCGCGTATTAAGCAGCATGGCGCACTGCTTGCCAAGGGCCGCCTGACGGGTGTGCAGTTCGAGGCCCTTTTTACCGATGGCCTGTATTTTGAGATTGGTCGCCAGGCCATCGAAACCGCGCAGGCGCTTCGTCGCGTGCTGCACGAGCGCGGCTACCAGTTCTTCTTGGAGACGCCCACAAACCAGCAGTTTGTGATTCTGCCCAACGAGGACATGGCCCGCATTCGCGAGCATGCCTCGGTCGAGTACTGGGAAAAGTACGACGAGACCCACACGGTGGTGCGTTTTTGCACCAGCTGGGCCACGACGCAGGAGGATATCGACGCGTTGGCGGCGGTTCTGTAGCCTGATGTAATGACGGGGGGCCGCCTTGCGCTGGGTTTGGCGCAAGGCGGCCTTTGTTTTTGAGGGAGAAGGGTTGTATGACCGAGATGTCCGAGCCGACAATTCGCCTGGCGACGCCCGAAGACGCGTCGGCGTTGCTTGCCATCTATGAGCCGTATGTGCGCCAGACGGCGATTACCTGCGAATACGAGGTGCCGAGCGTTGAGGAGTTCGCCGGGCGTATTGAGCGTACGCTCAAGCGCTATCCGTATCTGGTGATGGAGTTGGACGGGCCTCCGGTAGGCTATGCCTATGTGAGTCCGCTTAACAGCCGCGAGGCATACGACTGGTCGGTCGAGACGTCGATCTACCTGGCACGCGATGTGCGCCATGGCGGGCTGGGTCGCAAGCTGCACGACGCGCTCAAGCAATGCCTGGTCGCGATGGGCATCACCAACATGTGCGCGCTCATTGCCGTGCCGCACGATAAGGACGACGAGTATCTGACGCACAACAGTCAGGATTTCCATGCCCATATGGGGTATCGCCTGGTGGGTGCCTTCGACCGCTGCGCCCAAAAGTTCGGCCGCTGGTACGACATGTGCTGGATGGAGCTGGTCCTGGCCGAGCGCACACCCAATCAACCCAAACCAACCTGGTTCCCCGACCTTCCCAAACCTACCATTTAGGGACAGGTTTATTTTGGCCGCTTTATAGCGTCAATTCACCGCGAGAAGTACGGATTCACGCGTCTTTTGATGCGGATGGGCTTAATTTGGCTTCGATTTGGGTCCGTTTGGCTTCGATTCGAACTAAGTGAGTAGACTTTTTGGCGCAGGTCGAGCACAAGGCGTATCTGCCTTAGTAAAACCGCAGGTCACAGGGGTGACAGTTTTTGGTGTGCTCGACAGGTCACGAAAAGTCTACTCACTTAGATTTGCGGTACTGGATATTCTGAGCAGGAACAGTTGAGCTTGGACGGCGCGTATTGCCAGGCGATGTTGGCATTTGTGCCATGCTGGCTTGAGATTTAATAAAACCGACGCTCCTATAAGTTGTCAAGAGGCAGTTTGCGGGAGCGCTCTCTCCAATTCGCACAGGAGCTCGTAATACCTCCTCTCCAGTTTC
>CABUUK010000044.1 GCA_902494765.1 uncultured Collinsella sp. | reverse complement strand
GGGTTGATGAGCACAGTGCCAACGCCGAGTTCCTGCAGGTAGTCGGCCCATTTGGCAATCTTCATGATGGGCGCATCGGGGCTAGCTGTGGCATCGGCGGCCTGGGCGAGCTCATCCTCGGCAACAGGGGCGGCGTTTTCGCGCGGAGCTCCACAAAAGCCCAGCGGATAGATCTGATAGAACGTCGTCTCGTATGCCCACATAGCAACCTCCCGGTAAGCTCAACACAACGACATCCATTGTATGCCCAGCGTGCACCCCCTTCCCCAAAATAAGTTGCGGTGAAATACGGACTGTTTGCCAGGTTTATTGGGCTAAACAATCCGTATTTCACCGCAACTGATGAGGGGATATGGTTAGGCGACGGGCTTGGCGCGGCGGATGGCCGGAAACAGCACGGTGATGGCGAGGATGACGCCCACGACGGCAATCGCCCCGCCCACAAAGCCGATCCAGGCGATACCGGGACCCGAAACCACGGCTCCGCCGATCGCGGTACCCGTGCCGATACCGAGGTTGAACAGGCCCGAGAAGATCGACATGGCGACGGCCGACGAATCTGCCGGCGTGTGCTTGATGAGCTCGGCCTGAAACGCCACGTTAAAGGCCGTGGCGCAGCAACCCCACAGTGCGCAGACGGCAAGCACTGTCACGAGCGACGATGCGGCCGGCCCCATGAGCAGCAGGGCCACCGGCACGCCGGAGAGCGTGATAGCCAAGAACGGGAAGCGATGCCCATCGAACAGGCGGCCAAACAGCCAGCTTCCGAGCAAACCAGAGCAGCCAAACGCCGTCAGCGTCATGGTAATGGCGCCCGCATCGACGTGCGCGACCTGCGCCAGGAAGGGCTCGATATAGCTGTAGCTTGCGTAATAGCCGGTCGCCATGAAGACCGTGACTGCGTAGAGCGCGATGAGGAGCGGGTTCTTGAGCAGCTCGGGCAGCTGTTTGACAGTAAAGCGCTCACCCGCCGGCATGGCCGGGAACACCGCTGCCTGGTAGACGACCGCGATGGCTGAGAGGCCCCCGACCACGGCAAACGTCATGCGCCAGCCCACGGCCAAGCCAATGGCGCGACCGAGCGGCAGGCCAAAGATCTGCGCGATGGACGAGCCCGTAGCGATCATGCTGATGGCGAGCGCGCCGTGGCGAGTGTCGACCAGGCGCGAGGCCATAATCGAGGCGACTGACCAGAACACGGCATGTGCGCAAGCGACCACCAGGCGCGCGCAGACCAGGATGGGATAGGTCGGCGCCACAGCGGACAGGAACTGACCGAGCGAGAACACAGCCAGCACGCCCAGCAGCATCCGCTTGAACTCAAAGCGCGAGGCGAACACCATGAGCGGCAGCGACAGCAGCATGACGCCCCAGGCATAGACCGAGATCATGATGCCCGCCTGGGCCTCGGTGAGCGAGAACGACGCGGCGATATCAGTCAAAAGGCCGATGGGCATAAACTCCGACGTGTTGAACACGAACGCACAGCAGGTGAGCCCGACGAGTGGGAGCCACTGCTTGAGCGTGATGCCGTCTTGCCTTGTCTGAGTCATATATAACGTCTCCAATCGTTTTGAGCGGAGGCGATTATATAGCAACGGCCCCGCATCCGTCAGTACAGATGCGGGGCCGAAAACAATTCGATACACAGAGGTTGCGCCGTCAATTCATAACTAAGCCAACCCCAGCAATATGCCCGCCGAATGCACGACAAACGCCACGATCCAGGCAACGGCGACCTGAAACGCGAATACGGCCACGGCATAGCGCGCGCCCAACTCGCTCTTGACGGCGCCGATTGCCGCCACACAAGGCGGGTACAGCAACGTAAAGACCAAGAACACGTAGGCGGTAAACGGCGAAAACATGGTCGACAGCGCCGCGGGCGACGTTGCGCCCAAAAGCACCGTGAGCGTCGAGATGACGCTCTCCTTGGCAATGAGCCCCGTGACGAGCGCCGTGGATGCACGCCAGTCGCCAAACCCAAGCGGCGTCAGCGCCGGCGCAATGATGCTGCCGAGACCCGCAAGCAGACTCTGCGACTGATCGGCGACCACATTAAAGCGGATGTCGAACGTCTGAAGGAACCAGATGACCACGGTAGCGGCAAAGATAATGGTAAAGGCCTTGGTAATAAAGTCTTTGGCCTTATCCCATGCCAGCATCACCGTCGTCTTGACGCTCGGCAGGCGGTAATTGGGCAGCTCCATGATAAACGGCACCGGGTCGCCCTTAAATGCCGTGCGGTTGAGTACCAAAGCCGCGATACAGCCAACCGCAATGCCGATCAGATAGAGCGAGACCATGGCGGGAACCGTCGCCTGTGGGAAAAACGCCCCGCACAGCAGACCATAGACCGGCAACTTGGCCGAGCAGCTCATGAACGGCGTGAGCATGACCGTCATCTTGCGGTCGTGCTCGGATGGGAGCGTACGGGTCGACATGATAGCCGGCACGGTGCAGCCAAACCCGACGAGCATGGGTACAAAGCTGCGGCCCGACAGGCCAAAACGACGCAGCACCTTATCCATGACAAAGGCGACGCGCGCCATGTAGCCCGAGTCTTCCAGAATGGAGAGGAACAAGAAGAGCACGACGATAATCGGCAGGAAGGTCAGCACACTGCCCACGCCCGTAAGCACGCCGTCGACAGCCAGCGAGCGCACCACGTCGTTGGTGCCGAACGCCTTGAGGCCCGCATCGGCCGAGGCGATGATAGCAGCGATACCGTCCTCCATGAGTCCCTGCAACGCCGCGCCGATCACGCCAAACGTCAGCCAAAAGACGAGGCCCATGATCACCAGGAACGCCGGAATGGCCGTGTAGCGACCCGTCAGGATGCGGTCGATCTTGACGGAGCGCACGTGCTCGCGGCTTTCGTGCGGTTTGACGACGCAGCGCCCGCACACGTCGCCGATAAAGCTAAAGCGCATATCGGCCAGCGCGGACAGGCGGTCGGTGCCGGCCTCGCCCTCCATCTGGGTAATGATGTGCTCGATAGCGTCGAGCTCGTTGCGATCCAGGTGAAGCGCCTCGGTCACCAGCTCGTCGCCCTCAACCAGCTTGGTCGCCGCAAAGCGCACCGGGATGTGCGCCGTCACGGCATGGTCCTCGATCAGGTTGGCAATGCCGTGGATGCAGCGATGCAGTGCGCCGCCGTCCGATCCATCGGGCGCACAGAAGTCCAGGCGACCGGGGCGCTCGCGGAACCGCGCCACGTGCAAGGCATGATCCACCAGCTCGCCGATACCCTCGTTGCGGGCAGCGCTAATGGGAACAACAGGCACGCCCAACAGGCTCTCGAGCAGATTGACGTCCACGGCGCCGCCGTTGGCCGTCACCTCGTCCATCATGTTGAGCGCGATGACCATGGGGCGGTCGAGCTCCATAAGCTGCAGCGTCAGGTACAGGTTACGTTCGATGTTGGTGGCGTCGATGATGTCGATGATGGCGTCGGGGTTTTCGTCCAAGATGAATTGGCGGCTGACGATCTCTTCGCCCGTGTACGGCGACAGGGAGTAAATGCCGGGCAGATCGGTAACGCTTGCCTCGGGATGGTTACGGATGGTGCCGTCCTTGCGGTCGACCGTCACGCCAGGAAAGTTACCGACGTGCTGGTTGGAGCCCGTAAGCTGGTTGAACAGCGTGGTCTTACCGCAGTTTTGGTTGCCGGCGAGGGCAAAATGCAGCGGTGCGCCCTCGGGCACGGCCGTTTTTGCCGCACGGGGCGAATACATCCCCTCGCCGAGTGCCGGATGCTCCGTCGTTCCGATTGCGGCGTTGGCGCGCGGACCGGTATCGGTGTCGTGCACATCCACGAGCTCAATGCGTGCGGCATCATCCTTGCGCAGCGTCAACTCGTAGCCACGCAGGCGAATCTCGAGCGGGTCGCCCATGGGGGCGTACTTCATCATGGTGACTTCGGTGCCCGGCGTTAGGCCCATGTCCAAAATATGCTGTCGGAGTGCCTGGTCGTCCGATGCCACCGATGCGACAACGGCGTCCTTTCCAATCTCGAGCGTATCGAGCTTCACGTCCGTGTTCCTCCCCCGGCGCCCACAGGGCGTTGCATTTATGTTCACCTTGGCTAACCGTTTGCCACGGCTAACCAATTTAACCATGCATGATAGCGCGAACACACAACGATGTTCAATCAGCAAATTGGCGCAATGGGGACAGGCAGGAGAGTTCAGGGCCATAGTTTCCCGATGAGGCCTCTCGGGGAAACTACATCCCAGAATTCCGGCTCGAAACGGGATATGGTTTCCCAAACAGGCCTCTTACGGAAAATGCATCCCGGAATCCCCGCTCGAAACGGGACGCGCTTTCCCAGTCGAGGCCCTATGGGAAACTGCGTCCCACCTTGAAAGGCAAAACTGGGGCGCAGTTTCCGGACGGGGCATCAAAAACGAAGTTGCGGTGGAATAGTTCCTGGATGGGCTGGTTGATGCCCCAGATAGGAACTATTTCACCGCAAGTTATTGAAGAGCTTGGATGCCGGGACTCTTACAGATGGCGCTCGAGGAAGCGGAAGGCCAGGCGGATCCAAGGGCGGACTGCCACCTGCTTGTCCTCGTTGTCGACCGCGGTGTTGGCGTTGCCGAGCGAAAGGCCGTGACCACCCTGGTCGAAGACGTGCATCTCGCATGCAACGCCCTCCTCGGCCATGCGCTGCGCAAACGGGTATACCTGCGCGATCGGCGCCGTCTTGTCGTCGGACACGCCCCACACAAAGGTCGGTGGCATCTGACGCGAAACATGCGTGGTGGGGCAGATGTCGGCCAGATGCTCGTCAGTTGCCTCGCCGCCCGTCACCATCGACAGGTAGTCGTTGAGCAAATCGCGCCCCGTCTTGCCGCCCGTCTTGGGCACACGCAAGTCAATGCGCGGATCGCGCGTCTGCATGTCGCGCACATAGGCAAAGTCGAGCAATGGATAGCCCAGCACCACGGCATCGGGACGAATGTCGTCCGGACGCGCCCCGGCAAGTGCCGCAAAGGGGCCGGTCTTCCACTGTGTTGCCAGCGAGGCGCAAATCATGCCGCCAGCAGAAAAGCCCACGACGCACACGCGCTTAGGATCGACATGCCACTCGTCGGCGTTGGCGCGCACCGTGGCGACCATCTTGGCAAGATCTGCCTGGGGATGCGGAAAGCTCACGTCACCCGTAGAACTCGTGACATAGTTGAGCACAAAGGCCTGGTAACCGTGATCCAAAAACGCAAACGCCACAGGATCCTGCTCATGCGGAGCGATATGCGTAAACGCACCTCCGCCACAGATAATCACCGCGGGGCGGCGGCCATTCGGTTTATCGGGCAACGGCTCGGCACCCAAATACGTAAACGTCGCCGGATAATCCTCGGTCGGCTCCTCGCCCCACAGCGCATGGTTCTCGACAATCATATGTGCTCCCTTCGCGCAAATTATGCGCCCTTATTTTTCGCCTTCAAGCGTACCCCACTTGAACCCGTGGCGCAGAAACACTCCGGCAATAAGTTTCCCTTCAACTGATATATCACATAATCCCAGTTCAGAGGTATCGTTGAGCAGCGTAGAATAGGGGCGTTGACCAAGCCGCGAAACACATGTGAAACGTTTCCGGCAAACCAAACGCGCGATATGCGCCTATTTAAGTTGGAGGCAACTATGGGTCTGCTCGATTCGCTTAAGTCCACCTTCACCTCGACCGGCGAGGCGTCCGTTCCGCCCGCAGCAAGCTTCGCTACCCGCGAAGGCGTCATCTATGCCCCCGTCAACGGCGTGCTCGTCAACCTGAACGAGGTTCCCGACGAGACGATCGCCTCGGGCATGCTTGGCCAGGGCTATGGCATCGAGCCCATTACCGGCACCATCTATGCGCCCGCCAACGGCCGCATCGGTGCCACCACTGTCACCAACCACTCCATCGGCATGATCACCGAGGACGGTCTGCGCGTGTTCATCCATGTTGGCCTGGGCACCGTGGAAATGAACGGCAAGGGTTTTGCCCGCTTTGTCGAGATGGGCGATGTGGTCAAGGCAGGCCAGCCGCTCATCAGCTTCGACCGCGAGGCCATTAAGGCCGCTGGTCACGAGGACATCGTGACCGTCATCGTCTCCGAGCTCGATCGTCTTAAGAGCATCGACCATGTCGGCGAGTCTGGAACGCTTATCGGCGGCAACCCGCTCGTCAAGCTTGGCGACCCGCTGCTGGTTGCCAAGACCAAGTAGCCAGGCCCCACGCCACACAGCCAAAAGGCACCTCGTCAAGCGCCCACGACCATTTGGCCGCGGGCGCTTTTCGTTTGAAAAACCATCCCGCCAATGCCTTATCTGTATAGCCCAAATGAGCCGAGCTGCTAGAATATCGAACTGTATGGATAACTATCATTCAACCGTTATGGGAGGATACGTGAACCGCACCAAAATCGCGCAGCTCTATGCCGATGCCGAGCCGCTCGGCGGCCAGACCGTCACCGTCGCCGGCTGGGTCAAGTCCGTCCGCGACATGAAGAACTTTGGCTTCGTTACGCTCAACGACGGCAGCTGCTTCCGCGACCTGCAGGTCGTCATGAACCGCGAGGCACTCGACAACTACGACGAGATCGCCCATCAAAACGTCTCGGCCGCACTCATTTGCACCGGCACCGTCAAGCTGACCCCCGATGCGCCCCAGCCTTTCGAGCTTTCTGCCACCTCCATCGAGGTCGAGGGCGTCAGCGCCCCGGATTACCCGCTGCAGAAGAAGCGCGCAACCGTCGAGTTCCTGCGCACCCAGCAGCACCTGCGCCCGCGCACCAACCTGTTCCGCGCCGTGTTCCGCATCCGCTCTGTCGCGGCTGCCGCCATCCACCGCTTCTTCCAGGAGCAGGGCTTTGTCTACGTCAACACCCCCATCATCACCACGAGTGACTGCGAGGGCGCCGGCGAGATGTTCCGCGTGACCACGCTCGACCCCAAAAATCCGCCCCTCACCGAGTCCGGCGAGGTCGACTGGAGCCAGGACTTCTTTGGCAAGCATGCAAGCCTCACCGTGTCCGGCCAGCTCAATGCCGAGAACTTTGCCATGGCCTTTGGCGACGTGTACACCTTTGGCCCCACCTTCCGTGCCGAGAACTCCAACACCACGCGCCACGCCGCCGAGTTTTGGATGATCGAGCCCGAGATGGCCTTTGCCGACCTTAACGACTACATGGATAACGCCGAGGCCATGCTCAAGTACGTCCTCAAGGACGTTATGGCCACCTGCCCCGACGAGCTCAATATGCTCAACAAGTTTGTGGACAAGGGTCTGCTCGAGCGCCTGGACCATGTCGCCAACTCCGACTTTGCCCGCGTTACCTACACCGAGGCCGTCGAGATCCTGGAGCAGGCAGTCGCTGCTGGCCACCAGTTTGATTACCCCGTCAGCTGGGGCATCGACCTGCAGACCGAGCACGAGCGCTTCCTGACCGAGGAGCACTTTAAGCGCCCGACCTTCGTGACCGACTACCCGGCCGAGATCAAGGCGTTCTACATGCGCATGAACGAGGACGGCAAGACCGTCGCCGCCGCCGACTGCCTGGTTCCCGGTATCGGCGAGATTATCGGCGGCTCCCAGCGCGAGGAGCGCCTGGATCTGCTCGAGGCCCGCATCAAGGACCTGGGCATGAATCCCGAGCAGTACAAGTACTACCTTGACCTGCGCCGCTACGGTTCCTGCAAGCACGCCGGCTACGGTCTGGGCTTCGAGCGCTTGGTCATGTATCTGACCGGCGTGGGCAACATCCGCGACGTCCTGCCGCATCCGCGCACCGTGGGCAACGCCGACTTCTAATCGTCGGACGCTAGCTCGCGTCGCCACACGCCAACGCTCATCGCATAAGCGTCTCTCGACATCGGTCGAGAGACGCTTTTTTCAACAGCATCCGTCAAGCTTTTGGCAAGTTTTTGGTCAGTTGGGCAGGGCTGTTGAAAACTCGACCCGCCGTTTGCCGACGACTACCGACCGCCCAGAGCGCCCTGCGCCCCTGGGAAAGCCCCACGTCCTAGGCTCCATACCGTCGCCACCCAAAACGGAAAGGACGTGGACACCATGACCGAAGCCGCTGTTGAAACCTACGACACCACGACTAGAGGCGCCGCCTCGATGGCAGCCTATCGCGCCGTTCGCATCCTGCAACTATTAAGCGAAAACACCGGCGAGGACAAGGCCATGCTTTCCGATGAGTTGATCCGGCGCCTCGCCCATCCCGACGACCCCGCCCGCATGCCCATCTCGGCGGCGCGGCGCAGCATCTACACCGCCATCTCCGCGCTTCGCCATGCCGGATACGAAATTGAGTACAAACGCGGCGTGGGCTACAAACTTCTTACCCGCCCGCTCACCGATGAAGAGATCATCCGGCTCCACGGTATGGTCATGCGCAACCGCTCCACGCCTATCGCTATCCGCAAGAGCATGGCGCAGCACTTAGTTGCCATGGCGAGTGCCGACGTTCGCGGCTACCTCGATACACCCGAACCCGCTCCAAGCGCAGGCAGCAAGGCTACCAAGGCAACACGCACGCCCATCAAGCGCATCGACACGTGCGAGCTCGTCGAGCAGGCCATCGACCACGGAACCACGGTGAGTTTTGATATTTCGAGCGTCACGACACGCGGCGAAACCGAAGCAGCACGGATGACACTCCGTCCCTTTGCCATCAGGCAGCGCGATGGCATCTCGTATCTGCTGGGAACGGTCTACGACGCCCGAGGCACCGACGATACGCTGCGCACCGTCGAGATCGCCCGTATGAGAAACGTCACCACACGTCTCCTCGACGGCAAGAAGCTCTTCGCCGCCCTAGACGAGGACGACGCCTCCTCCGCCGCATAAGACCCTCCGCCGCCCATTCGACTACCCGTACCGCCCATCCGATTCTGTATTAAAAAACCCGCCAGGCTGTTGTAAAAATGGACATCAGCGCTACTATAGTTCCACTTGCACTTTGTCCCAGTGCAGTGTTTCCAGCCATTTTTATACTGGGGGGTAATGATATGAAGGACATCACCATCAGCCGCAGGAGCCTTCTGGTCTCCGCTGGCCTGCTCGCGCTCGCCCCGCTCGCCGGATGCGGCGGCAACTCTGGTTCCGGCTCTGCTGCCGCCGGTTCCGACTACACTATCGGCGTTCTGCAGCTCACCGAGCACTCCGCACTCGATGCCGCCAACGACGGCTTTGTCAAGGCCATCAAGGAGAGCGGCCTTAAGGTCAAGATCGACCAGAAGAACGCCCAGAACGACCAGTCCACGTGTAAGTCCATTGCTGACAAGTTTGTGGGCGACAACGTCAACCTGATTTATGCCATCGCCACGCCCGCCGCGCAGGCTGCCGCCGGCGCCACGGCCGATATCCCCATCGTGGGCTGCGCCATCACCGACTACGCCGCCTCCGGCCTGGTCCAGGACAACGACAAGCCCGGCACCAACGTCACGGGCGCTTCCGACCTCACCCCGGTCGCCGAGCAGCTCGAGATGATGCAGAAGGTCCTGCCCGACGTTAAAAAGGTCGGCCTGCTCTACTGCACCGCCGAGTCCAACTCCGACGTCCAGATCAAGGCCGCCAAGAAGGAGCTCGACAAGCTGGGCCTCGAGTACACTGACTTCACCGTCTCGAGCTCCAACGAGATTCAGTCCGTCGTCGAGTCTGCCGTGGGCAAGGTCGACGCGCTGTACTCCCCCACTGACAACACCATCGCCGCGGGCGCTTCGCAGGTCGGCCAGATCTGCAAGGAGAATAAGCTCCCCTTCGTGACCGGCGAGGAGGGTATGTGCATGGCCGGCGGCCTGTTCACCCTCTCCATCAACTATAAGGACCTGGGCTACGCCGCGGGCGAGATGGCCGTTAAGATCCTGAAGGGCGAGGCCAAGCCCGAGGATATGCCGATCAAGCACCTCTCGAGCAAGGACCTGGTCGTCGTCAAGAACGACGAGATGGCCGAGGCCCTGGGTATCGACCTTTCCGCTCTGGACGAGTAGCGCCATGCGCGGTAACGCGTCTAGGGCCCGCACGCGCGCCACAGCCGCGTTATTCAATATCTGAGTCCTTGGGGCGAACGCTAAAGACCGGCGTTCGCCCTGCTTGTTTCGGATGAGACAAAACATCCGTCCGCAGCTCTTTTATGCATTGGTACCGCTATTATGGAAAATCACGTGTCCACCCTATCCTAGGAGGTATGAAGCATGCTCATTGCATTGCAGGGCGCCGTTTCGCAGGGCGTCCTCTGGGGCATTATGGTGCTTGGCGTGTTTATCACGTTCCGCCTGCTCGACATCCCCGATATGACCTGCGACGGCAGCTTTGCCCTCGGCGGCTGTGTCTGCGCCGTACTCATCGTCAACAATAACGTCGACCCGCTGCTCGCCGTGCTGGCCGGCATGTGCGCCGGCGCCATCGCGGGCGCCGTCACGGGCATTCTGACCACCGTCTTTGAGATTCCCGCGATCCTCGCCGGAATCCTCACCCAGATCAGTCTGTGGTCCATCAACCTGCGCATCATGGGCAAATCCAATACGCCCATTCTTGCCAAGGGCACCGTGTTCTCGGCCGTCAGCAACATGACGGGCCTGCCGCAGTCCACCGTCGCCATCATCCTGGGTATTTTGCTCGCCGTGGCTATCGTTGCCATCCTGTATTGGTTCTTTGGCACCGAGATCGGCTCGGCACTGCGCGCCACCGGCAACAACGAGTACATGATCCGCGCCCTGGGCGTCAACACCAACTCCACCAAGATGATCGCCCTCGTGCTCTCCAACGCCCTCATCGGCCTTTCGGGCGCACTCATCTGCCAGAGCCAGAAGTATGCCGACATTGGCATGGGCACCGGCGCCATCGTTATCGGTCTTGCCGCCATTGTTATCGGCGAGGTGCTCGGCCGCCTGTTGCCCGGCGGTCTCACGCAGTTTAGCGTCCGTCTTGCCTCCGCCGTCTTTGGCTCCGTGGTGTACTTCCTTATCCGCGCCATCGTGCTGCAGTTGGGCATGGACGCCAACGACATGAAGCTGCTCTCCGCCGTGATCGTCGCCGTGGCCCTGTGCGTGCCCGTGGTTTGGGAGCGCTATAAGCTCCGCAGCTCCTACACGAAGGGAGATGAGGCAGATGCTTAAGCTCTCGCACGTCAAGAAGACCTTTAACAAGGGCACCGTCACCGAGAAGCGCGCTCTTACCGGTGTCGACCTCACCCTTAACGACGGCGACTTTGTAACCGTGATCGGCGGCAACGGCGCCGGCAAGTCCACGCTGCTCAACATGATCGCCGGCGTGTATCCGCTCGATTCGGGCGTTATCGAGCTTGACGGCACCGATATCTCGCGCCTGAGCGAGTCGCAGCGTGCCAAGTACCTGGGCCGCGTGTTCCAGGACCCCATGCGCGGCACCGCAGCCGACATGCAGATCGCCGAGAACCTGGCCCTCGCCAAGCGCCGTGGCCAGCGTCGCGGTCTTTCGTGGGGCGTCACCAAGGCCGAGAAGGACGAGTACGTTGAGCTGCTCAAGCGCCTGGACCTCGGTCTGGACACGCGCCTCAACGCCAAGGTCGGCCTGCTTTCGGGCGGTCAGCGCCAGGCACTCACCCTGCTCATGGCCACGCTCACCAAGCCGCGCCTGCTGCTGCTCGACGAGCACACCGCGGCGCTCGACCCCAAGACGGCCTCTAAGGTGCTCAACCTGACCGAGGAGATCGTCGACGAGCACCACCTGACCACGCTCATGGTCACGCATAACATGAATGACGCCATCCGTCTGGGCAATCGCTTGATCATGATGCACGAGGGCCACGTAATCTACGACGTGGCGGGCGATGAGAAGAAGTCGCTCACCGTCGCCGACCTGCTGCAGAAGTTCGAGGAGGTCTCGGGCGGCGAGCTCGCCAACGACCGCATGCTGCTAAGCTAAAACCTGCCAAAAAGGGACAGGTTTATTTTGGTAGGTTTTATCTGCGCAAACGTCAAAACCGCCGCTAAGGGACAGGCGCCCTTGCGGCGGTTTTCGCATATTATGTCGATAATCCAGCGTCAGCAGGAACTACTGGTTAAGGACTAAGGAAACTGCCACGAGAAGCTCTCTTCCCCGTCTCGCCTTGACCGCCGCACTCCTTGCCGGCGTGCTCGCCGGCGCCCCAGCTTACGCCACCGCGGCCACCCCATCTCAAGTTATCGGCCCGTCCGATGTGATCGGACGGGCTTCTTGGTGGGTATCATGGTTGGACGATCATTAGGAGGTTTTCCCTACATGGAATTGTTTGAGCCGATTCTTCATTTCTTTGAGCAACGGTGGGTCCACAACATCATCTGGGCCGTCATCTTGGCGATAGGCACCGCCGTCGCTGCCAAGGTCGTATCCAAGACTCTGAACCATCTGCTTAACCGAGACGATAACCCGCTTCCGGCATCGAGTATCTTCATCAACATCGCGCGTGCTGTCATTTGGATGATCGGCGGCAGCTTTATCCTCGACAACTGCTTTGGAATTAACGCAAATGCCCTCGTTGCGGCTCTTGGCGTCGGCGGCATCGCCATCTCGCTGGGTTTTCAGGACACGCTGTCAAACCTCATCGGCGGCATGCAGGTGACGTTTATGGGCATCATCAAACCCGGCGACAATATCGAAGTCGGCGGCGTTTCGGGCGTGGTGCAGGACATCACCTGGCGCCACACGACCATCGAGGACGCCTGCGGTCAGACCATCATCGTCCCCAACTCCAATATCTCCAAGAACACGCTGGTGCACCTCATGCCCTTTGGACGCGTTGCCGTTCCCGTCGCGGTGAAGGACACGTCAAAGTGGAACTCGCTCGATGCGCTGGCAGACGAGCTCACCTGTGCCACCAAGGCCGCCGTTTCACCCATCTCGGGCTTTGACAAGGAGCCCTACGTGCTCTTTAGCGAGATCGGCGACTTTGGCATTAAGGGCAAGATCATCTTTATCGTCAGCGACGACAGCACCACTTTTACGGCAGCCGACGCCTGCATCCGCGCCATCGCCCCCATCATCGCCTAACCTGCCAAATAGGGACAGGTTTATTTTGGCAGGTTTTATCTGAGCAAATGAGTGGTTTATTTCTTAATGGCCCGGCCGCCCTTTATGAACTGTCCCTTTTCGGGCGACCAAGACGATGGTACCATGGTTTATATAGTTGTTTAAACGACTAAAGGAGCGAAATCATGGAAGAGGCCTATCGTCAAGCACGAAAGCGCGGCGAACAGGGACGCCGTCGCGCCATCAGCCAAAGCGAACATCCATACCTTACGGACCTCGACAGCTTGGTCGCTCAGCTTCCCTGCGGGCAGCGCGAGAACATCGGCCTGCGGGACATTCCGCTCGAAATGGTCGTCGGCACGGTTACCAAAGGCCGCCAATCGGCCTTTTCGTGTAACTTCATGCCGTTGCTCCCCTGGAATACCGAATTCGCCCGCAAATGGTCCAACCTCTACGATATCCAAATCTCCGAGGGCTACCGCGACCCCATCATCGTCACCGAGTTCATGCACCGCTTTTACGTCCAAGAGGGCAACAAGCGTGTCAGCGTCCTCAAATTCCTCGACGCTCCGACGGTTTCGGCCAAGGTGACGCGCCTGTACCCCGGCAAGTGGAATTCCGTCGAGAGCCGCCTGTACGGTGAGTTTTGCGCCTTTTGGTACGTATGTCCCCTGTACGAGATAGAGTTTTCGCGCGAGGGCAGCTACGAGATGCTTGCCAAGATGCTCGGCCAAGATCTTGTCGAAAAATGGCCTCAAAAGAAGGTCGACTACCTACGTCACACCTTCCTGCTCTTTAAGCGCGCCTATCTTCGCGCGGGCGGCGATCACTTGGACATTACGCCTGCCGATGCCATGCTCGTCTACCTCAACGTCTACAACCAGGACCGTCTGCTGGATACGCCGACGGATATCGTCGTCAACCGCCTGTGCAAGATTTGGCGCGAGCTTGTCATTGCCGGCAAAAGCGACGAGGACAAGGTCGATCTTGTCGAAGCGCCGCAGCCCAACGAGGAAAAGGACGCACCGACAAAATCTTCCTCGGGCGTGCTCAACTTCTTTATGAGCAAGACCGTCTACTCCACCGCCAATCCCATGAGAATCGCCTTTATCCACGAGTTCCCCTGTGCCACGTCGAGCTGGGACAGCCTGCACGACCAGGGCCGCCAGTATCTTGATGAGCACTTTGGCGGCATCGTGCGCACCGAGGCGTTCGAGGACTGCCACGATCCGGACGTGTTCTACGCCGCCGTCGAGACAGCCGTAAAGCACGGGGCAAACGTCATCTTCTCGACCTCACACCGGCTCATGGAATACACGCTCAGGGCGGCGGTCGAGTATCCCCGGGTGCGGTTCCTTAACTGCTCAATCGGCCTTCCCCACCAAAGCGTCCGCTCGTACTTTGGAAAGATGTACGAGGCCAAGTTCCTACTGGGTGCCCTTGCCGCCAGCATGGCCGACAACCACCGCATTGGCTACCATGCGTCGGTCTTCGCCTCGGGCGCGCTTAGCGAAATCAACGCCTTCGCTATCGGTGCCTCGCTGCTCGACCCTCGTGCGCAGATTATCCTCACTTGGGGCGATGTTCCCGCCGGTGGTCTTGCCGAGGCCATGTGCCGCGAAGGCGTGAGCGTCATGACCGGCGCTGACATGTCAAAGTCGCTCGAAGACCCTACGGCCTACGGACTCCACCGCCTGGTCGATGGCAAGGTTTCCGGCATCGCCATGCCGGTATGGAACTGGGGCCGTTACTACGAGCTCATCGTTCGCAGCCTTCTGCACGGCACGTGGGACGAGACCAGCGATGACAACCAAGTGCGCGCCGTCAACTACTGGTACGGCATGAGCTCCGGCGTTATCGACATCCGTTACGCTCCGGGCCTACCCTACCAGACGCGCAAACTCGTGCAGTTGCTCCGCAACGGCATTGTCGAGGGATCCATCAACCCCTTTGGCGGCGAGCTCCACAGTCAGAACGGCGTGGTACAGATCGAAGGCTTCCCTCCGCTGCCGAGCACGCAGATTGTCGAGATGAATTGGCTGGCGGATAACGTGGTAGGCACCATTCCGCAGCTCGACGATGAGCCGAAAGTCCCTGCCCTATGAAAATCCTTGCCATAGCCGATACCGAAGAACGATGCCTTTGGGAGTGCTTTCGCAAGGAACGCTTTGAGGGCGTCGACCTGATTTTGTCCGCCGGCGATCTGGACCCGGACTATCTTGAGTTTTTGGTTACGGTCATCAACAAACCGCTCATCTACGTGCGTGGCAATCACGATGACCGCTACGCACGTCATGCACCGGGCGGATGTATCTGCGTAGAAGACAGCGTGTACACGTACCGAGGGATTCGCATTGCGGGCCTTGGCGGGTCCATGCGTTATCGCGACGGCGCCAACATGTACACCGAACGCGAGATGTCCAAGCGTATGCGTAAGCTGTCGCGTAAGGTTAGGATGGTCGGCGGGTGCGACATTCTGCTTACCCATGCGCCCGCCGCCGGTATGGGTGATCTGGACGATCTACCGCATCGAGGGTTTGAGTGCTTTAACACGGCGCTTGAGTCCTGGGGAGCCGACTACATGGTACATGGGCATGTACACCAAAGCTACGGTTACGATTTTCAGCGCGAGCGGCAGCATGTGTGTGGAACGACGATCATCAACGCCTGCGGCTATACGCAGTTTGAGCTCGACCAGACGCGCTACCCCATCCGTGGCTGGCAGGCAGCCTGGCTCAACTCGCAAACCATGCGCCGCGAGCTCAAGCGCCACGAGGCCATTGAGTCCTCAACCGCTAGAACACCCTGGTAACCACCTCAAAGGGGACGCTGTCCCCTTTGAGGTGGTTTTGATGCGATAGCAAGAAACCCGGTCCTGCACAAGGCAGAACCGGGTTTCTTTAGCAATGCTTGCTTTGCTCAGGCAGTAACTAGCAGTTACTCAGCCAGGAAGTCACGCTGGACAGCGGGATCGACCTTGACGCCAGGGCCCATGGTGGAAGACACGGAGATGGACTTGACGTACTTGCCCTTAGCAGAAGAGGGCTTGACGCGCAGGATCTCGGTGTACAGGGCAGCGTAGTTCTCGACGAGCTGCTGCTCAGAGAAGGACTTCTTGCCCAGGGGCACGTGGCAGATGCCGTAGCGGTCGGCGCGGTACTCAACGCGGCCAGCCTTGAGCTCAGAGACCATCTTGGCGACGTCCATGGTCACGGTGCCGAGCTTGGGGTTCGGCATGAGGCCACGGGGACCAAGGATCTTACCGATGCGGCCAACCTTGGCCATCATGTTCGGCGTAGCGATAGCGGCGTCGAAGTTGATCTCGCCCTTCTGAATCTGGGCGACGAGCTCGTCGGAACCGATGATGTCGGCGCCGGCAGCCTCAGCCTCACGGGCCTTCTCGCCCTCGGCGAAGACGGCAACACGAACGGTCTTGCCGGTGCCGTGGGGCAGGGAGATGGAACCACGGATGTTCTGGTCAGCCTTACGAGTATCGATGCCCAGACGGAAGTGAGCCTCGACGGTCTCGTCGAACTTGGCGGTGTCGAGCTCCTTGATGAGCTTGGCAGCCTGAAGGGGGGTGTAGAGCGTGGCGCGGTCGATCTTCTCGGCAGCGGCGTTATAGCTCTTACCATGCTTAGCCATGTGCATTACCTCCTGTGGTTAAACGGGCGTGAGCCCTCCCACATCGTATCGTGTGCCCTATTGCACACATTTAACGGGCGCCCCGGTCGGAGCACCCGCCGTTACCATAAGAAATCGCTACTCAGCGATGGTGACGCCCATGGAACGGGCGGTACCGGCGATGATCTTCTTGGCGGCGTCAATGTCGTTGGCATTGAGGTCCGGCATCTTGATCTCGGCGATCTTGGTGAGCTGCTCCTGGGAGAGCTGACCAACCTTGTCAGCCTGGGGCTTAGCGGAACCAGACTTGAGGTTCAGCTCCTTCTTGATAAGGTGAGCCGCCGGCGGGGTCTTGGTGATGAAGGAGAAGGACTTGTCCTCGTAGACAGAGATCTCAACGGGGATGATGTCACCCTTCTTGTCCTGCGTCTCGGCGTTAAAGGCCTGGCAGAACTGCATGATGTTCACGCCAGCAGCGCCCAGGGCGGGGCCGACGGGAGGAGCGGGGTTTGCTGCACCAGCAGGAATCTGGAGCTTAATGACGTTGGCAACCTTCTTCTCAGCCATGGTCATTCCTTTCGAATCACGAGTGTGAAGTACTTGCTATATCGTAAGCACGCACGTGTTAGAAGCACTCCTGAGATGAGCAGTCACAGAAGAAGCACGCTCGCGCGAACGGACGAAAACTTAAGCGATGACAGCGACCTGGTTAAAGTCGAGCTCGACCGGCGTCTCGCGGCCAAAGATCATCAGCGTGACCTTGAGCTTGCCAGCCTCGGTGTTAACCTCGGAGACCTTGCCATCAAAGTCGGTAAGCGGGCCATCGGTGACGCGGACGGACGTACCGACCTCAATATCAACCGAGGTGCGCTTGGGCGAATCGCCCTTACCGGGACGACGAGTCATCTTGTTGTACTCGTCGCGGGAAAGCGGAGCGGGCTTGCCGTTGCCGCCTAGGAAACCGGTGACGCCAGGCGTGTTACGAACACACGTCCAAGCATCGTCATCCATCTCCATGCGGACCAGGACATAACCCGGGAAGATCTTGGAATCCTTGGTCTCACGCTTGCCACCCTCTTTAATCTCGGTGACGCGCTCCATAGGAATCTCGATATCAAAGATACGGTCCTGCATGCCCATAGTCTCGATGCGATGCTCGAGATCGGACTTAACGCGGTTCTCGTATCCAGAGTAAGTGTGAACGACGTACCAACGCTTAGACATGGTTTAGCCCCTCAATCCAGAGAACAGAGCAAGAGCCTCGCCAAAGCCAGCATCGAGCAGAGCGATGACGACGCCGACGACGATCAGAGAAGCGCAAACAACAACCGAGTAGTTCACGAGCTCCTTCTTATCGGGCCACGTGACACGCTTCATCTCGGACTTGACCGAAGCGAAATACTTCTTGGTGCGGGCGAAGAAACCAGGCTTCTCGTTCTTCTTGGACTTCGCAGCCTTCTCGTTCTTCTTGGCAACGGCCTTCTTGGCCTCAACCTTGGAGTTGGCGGCAGCTTTGTTGGCAGGTGCCGGCTGCTGAGCCTTCTTCTTGTTCTTCTTGTTGGCCATTTGGGTTACCTCCGCGCAATGCGCTTATACATGAGTAAACCGTAAGCCCCCAAGTGGGAGCTTACGGAATAATGACTGGCACGCCAGGAAGGACTCGAACCCTCAACACTCGGTTTTGGAGACCGATGCTCTACCAATTGAACTACTGGCGTATGTGACTAGAGACTAGCGAGTCTCTTTGTGCAGCGTGTGGTGACGGCACCAGGGGCAATACTTCTTGATCTCCATACGATCAGGCATGGTCGACTTGTTCTTGGTGGTCGTATAGTTGCGGCGCTTGCACTCAGTGCACGCAAGAGTAACTAGAGTACGCATGTATCCTGAACCTTTCATTTCCGCCCCGTACGGGCACGAGTTATTACTTTATCAGCTCCACGTAAGTGCTGTCAATGAAAACCTCGAGTCAATTGGTTCTCGGTGGATCCATTCATATTTGGAACACATCAATGAAGCCATCGAGAGCTAATCGACGGTGCATCCAGGACCATTATCGATCCTCTCGACACCAGCAACGGCTCAATATCCATTGCAGAAAAGAACCCGGCACCCATATAAGTGCCGGGTTCTCTAAGTCAGCTATATCAAAGAGCTAATTTACTCAATGATCGTGGAGACGATGCCCGAACCGACGGTGTGGCCACCCTCGCGGATAGCGAAGCGCAGGCCCTCCTCCATGGCGATCGGGTGGATGAGGTCGCCCTCGATGGTGATGTGGTCACCAGGCATAGCCATCTCGGTGCCCTCGGGGAGCTTGACCGTACCGGTAACGTCGGTGGTACGGAAGTAGAACTGAGGACGATAACCATCGAAGAACGGGGTGTGACGGCCGCCCTCCTCCTTGGTCAGAACGTAAATCTCGCCGGTGAACTTGGTGTGCGGGGTAACCGAACCGGGCTTGCAGAGAACCTGGCCGCGCTCGATGTCCTCACGCTTGATGCCGCGGAGCAGCAGACCGACGTTGTCGCCAGCCTCGCAGAAGTCCATGGACTTACGGAACATCTCGATACCGGTAACGACGGTGTTCTGGGTATCCTTGATGCCGACGATCTCGACGGGCTCGTTGAGCTTGAGCTCACCGCGCTCGACACGGCCAGTAGCAACGGTACCACGGCCGGAGATGGTCATAACGTCCTCAACGGCCATCAGGAACGGGAGGTCGTTGTTACGAGCAGGCGTCGGGATGTACTCGTCGACGGCCTTCATGAGCTCGCGAATGGCGTCCATCCACTTGGCGTCGCCCTCGAGAGCGCCCAGAGCGGAGCCACGGATGACGGGGATGTCGTCGCCGGGGAAATCGTACTCGGAGAGGAGCTCACGGGTCTCCATCTCGACGAGGTCGATGAGCTCGTCATCGTCGACCATGTCGCACTTGTTCAGGAAGACGACGATGTAGGGAACGCCGACCTGACGGGCGAGCAGGATGTGCTCGCGGGTCTGAGCCATGGGGCCGTCGGTAGCAGCGATGACCAGGATAGCGCCGTCCATCTGAGCAGCGCCGGAGATCATGTTCTTGACGTAGTCAGCGTGGCCCGGGCAGTCAACGTGAGCGTAGTGACGGGCAGCGGTCTCGTACTCAACGTGGGAGACGGAAATCGTAATGCCGCGCTCGCGCTCCTCGGGAGCCTTGTCGATGTTCTCGAACGCAGTGAAGTCAGCCTTGCAGCCCTCGGTCTCGGAGAGAACCTTGGTGATGGCAGCGGTCAGCGTGGTCTTGCCGTGGTCGACGTGACCAATGGTGCCGATGTTAACATGCGGCTTAGTGCGCTCAAACTTCTCTTTGGCCATAAAGCCCTCCTCTTAACAGGTCGTCCCCGGACGGGACTTTGCCTTTATACCATAGTGGCCTCTCAACATACTATTGAGAAGCCACCGTGTTACCTATGGTAGCGGTGACTGGATTCGAACCAGTGACGCCACGGGTATGAACCGTGTGCTCTAACCAACTGAGCTACACCGCCGGATGGAGCCTGCAACCAGACTTGAACTGGTGACCTCTTCGTTACCAACGAAGTGCTCTACCGACTGAGCTATACAGGCACTTGACGGGTGGGAGCTATAGGATTCGAACCTATGTAGGCAGAGCCAACGGGTTTACAGCCCGTCCCCATTAACCACTCGGGCAAACTCCCAATCGTTCAAGTATCCGCAGGTCCTTTGGTCTTTTGGACCGCCGCCCCCGCGAACGAAGAAGATAATACGATGCCACCTTGGGGGCTGTCAACGAAAACCTCTAGATACACGGTGCCGGGCGTATCTATATAGCCGTGACCTGCGGTTTTATTGAGTTTGGATATGAAGGACAGTGGTTTTGGATACTGAGGTGACGTTTCCCAAGGTAACACTTTGCTGTAGTGGAGTACACCTTCAGTATCGAACTTCGATACCAGCTTATTTGCACCTATATATAGGTCGAGATCGGGGCTGCCCAGACAGAAGATTGCTCTTCCCAGGCAAAATCGAGCGTGGATTTTTTTCCGTTTGCAATCGAGCGTGGATAATCTCCCACTTGGGGGTGCGGACGATTTCTTGGACCGCGCCTAGGCGTATCCAAGCTTCCTGCGGTACTCCATCGGGCT
>CABUUK010000043.1 GCA_902494765.1 uncultured Collinsella sp. | reverse complement strand
GGTGCGGGGTGGCCTCGCAGGTAACCTGAACGCCAGCGGCCTTGCCGGCACGCACGATCTCCAGGCCATGGGCGGTGGAGATGTGCTGGATGTGCAGCTTGGCACCGGTCAGCTTGGCGATCTCGATGTCGCGGGCGATCTGGAGCTCCTCGCCGGCAGCCGGCCAGCCCTCGAGAGCCAGACGGGTCGAGACCTTGCCCTCGTTGATCTGGCCGTGGCCGACCAGGTCCTCGTCCTGGCAGTGGCTCATGAAGACCTTGCCGAACATCTTGCCGTAGTCCATGCAGCGACGGAGCATGCCCGCGCCCTGCACGCCGCGACCGTCATCGGTGAAGGCGACGGCGCCGTGGGCGACCATATCGCCCATCTCGGACATGGCCTCGCCCTTAAGACCGCGGGTCATGGCGCCCGACGGATAGACGCGGCAGTGGCCGACCTCGGCAGCGCGGGACTTGACGAACTCCACGACAGTGCCGTTATCGGTCACGGGATCGGTGTTGGGCATGGCGCACACGCCGGTAAAGCCGCCCTTGGCAGCTGCGCGGGTACCGCTCTCGATGTCCTCTTTGACCTCGTAGCCGGGCTCGCGAAGGTGAACGTGCATATCCACCAGGCCGGGGACGAGGTACTTGCCGGAAAGGTCGCGGACCTCGGCTCCCTCGACGGCGAGATTCTCGCCGACCTCGGCGATCTTGTCGCCGTCAATCAGGACGTCAACGACACCGTCAAGCTCGACGGACGGGTCGACGACGTGGGCATTCTTAAGAAGCAAGGCCATTATCGGCACCTCCAAGCAGCAGATACAGGATAGCCATACGCACGCAGATACCGGCGTAGACCTGCTCCAGGATGACGGAGCGTTGCGGGTGGTCGGCCATATAGGAGTCGAACTCGACGCCGCGGTTGATGGGACCCGGGTGGCAGATGATCGCATCGGGCTTCATGAGCTTCTCGCGGTCCTTGGTCAGGCCGAAGAGCCTGTGGTACTCACGAATGGTCGGGAACGGGGCACCCTCGAGGCGCTCCTGCTGCACGCGCAGCATGTAGACGACGTCCAGCTCGGGCAGGACGGAATCGAGGTCGCTCGTCACGTGGTCGCAGCCCAGAACCTCGGGCGCCGGCGGCAGCAGCGTGCCGGGGGCGACGGCGTAGGTCTCGCAGCCCATGATCTTAAGGGCGGGGATCAGCGAGCCGCAGACGCGGGAGTGCGCGATATCGCCGACGACAGCGACCTTCAGACCGTGGAAGTCACCCTTGTGCTCCCAGATGGTGTACAGGTCGAGCAGGGCCTGCGTGGGATGGTTGTGCTTGCCGTCACCGGCGCAGATGACGCTCGCGGGCGAGTTCTGCGTGACGATGTAGGGAGCGCCGGCGTGCTTATCACGCACGACGATACAGTCGATCTTATAGGCGTTGAGGGTCTCGACGGTGTCGACAAGGCTCTCGCCCTTGACCGTGGAGGTCGAGGAGCCGCCAAAGTTAAGGCTGTCGGCCGAAAGACGCTTCTCGGCGAGCTCGAAGGAGCTGCGGGTGCGCGTCGAGGGCTCGTTGAACATGTTGACGATGGTCTTGCCCTTGAGCGTGGGGACCTTCTTGATAGCACGCTCGTTGACCTCGGAGAACGCCTTGGCGGTCTCGAGGATGAGCTTGATGTCCTCTTCGGAGTACTCGGTAATGTCGATCAGGTGCTTATGGTTGAACGCCACGGTACTACTCACCTCCCAGCGGCGCGGAGCCCACGTGGGAACCCGGCGCGACGTCGTTAATCTCGACGGCGGTGTGGCCGTCAACTTCCTTCATATATAGGTGTACGTTCTCCTCATGCGACGAGGGAACGTTCTTGCCGACAAAGTCCGGCGAGATGGGGAGCTCACGGTGGCCGCGGTCAACGAGGACAGCCAGCTCAATGCGGCTCGGACGGCCCAAGTCCATGACGGCGTCCAGAGCGGCGCGGATGGTACGGCCCGTATACAGGATGTCGTCCACCAGCACGACGCGCTTGCCGTCGACACTGAAGGGAATGTTGGTAGCGTGGATCGCGGGAGCGAAATTGGTCGCATAGTCATCGCGGTAGAAGCTGATGTCCAGGCTGCCGAGCGGAACATCGACGCCCTCGATCTCCTTGATCTCCTCAGCGAGCTTCTTTGCCAGAAGGTCGCCGCGCGTGACGATGCCGACCAGAGCGAGATCTTCACAGCCCTCGTTGCGCTCGAGAATCTCGTGCGCGATGCGGGTCATCGCTCGATTGACGGCGGTCTCGTCCATGATGACCGCCTTGGGGGAAGTCGTGCCCATCGATCTCCTTCCTCACATGTCTTGACTGCTGACACAGTCAAAAAAATAGATGCCCGACCGCTCAAAGCGGACCAGACACCCACAGGAAGGGCTGCTCTTTGGCAGCAATGTAATTCCATGTGGGTATCTCGTACCCCTTTAATGGTCACTGGATAGTGTAGCCAACCTCGAGCTTAATTGCGAGCATAAATACAGAGCAATCCGTAAACGGAGCCCAACACTCCATAAACCTATATATATTTGTGGGACGAGCTTGAAAACCTTGGTTCGAGCTGGCATAATCCCCCCTGCTGCACGTAAATCGGATCTACGTCCAGGGCCGTAGCGTGGGCACTATCGCCAAAAGAGGAATATCTCTGTGTAGATTGCGCACAGGGAGTTGCTTCTGTGCTATAGTTCAGGCTTGTTTGTTAACGCGACATGTTCGTTTGTCGCCCAAGGAGGGTCAGTTATGTCCAAAGTTTGCGAAGTTTGCGGTAAGCACCCCGTTGCCGGTCGCTCCATCAGCCACTCTCACCGCGTCACCAGCCGTAAGTTCCGCCCCAACATCCAGCGCGTCTACGTCGTCGTCGATGGTCACCGTCGCAAGATGAACGTTTGCTCCACCTGCCTCAAGTCCGGCAAGGTTGCGCGCTCCTAAATAAGGTCTTACCAACAAGTACCTCGGACTCTCCGGGTCAAAGACCTCGCGTTCATATAGAACTTACCAAAGGCGCCCTCCCCTACGGAGGGCGCTTTTTTGCACTCATTGGGGACAGACTTACATGAGTGTTTTCACGCATTGGGGACAGACATGACGTACGTATGCGGCGCACCGACTGACTCCGGCCCCTGCCTCACGCAGCATCCTTCCAGCCTGCAGTTGCCTTGGTCACGCTCGTGGCGCCGATACCGGTGATACGAGCAATTTGCTTAACCGTGAGATGTGCCCGTCTGAGCCTCAGCAGGCAGGCATCGCGTTCGGGGCGTGGCAGGGCCTTGAGCAGCGCAGGATCTATGCTCGGCAGAACTTCGCGCGCAACGGAAAGGGCCTCCTCATCGGAGATCCGCCGGCGTGGAAGAACCTCCATTGCCCAGATGCGCCCAGCAACTTCTTCGAGATGCTCGCAATAGCAACGGGAGCCTCCGACAATATCGAGCATAGGGGCCGCATCACAGATGTCAAAGGGATCATAGCCCAGCTGATACGCCTTATAGCTTGACCAGCGGTACGCCTCGAGCGAGTCAAGCGCACCCTTCACGGGATTGAGATGAATATAGTCGAGCAGCTGCACCGCCTGCACGTCCGACTCAACCGCGACCCGCGAATAGCGATTATCAAACAGATGCCCCGTTCTCCCCGTTTTCCCGTTGAAATACTTAGCATATGCTGTCAACGCACACTGCATTGCCTTTGAAAGATTGTCAAATGGATCATCAATCATCAAATGGAAGTGATTGTCCATAAGGCACCAAGCCAACACCGCCACTTTATGGCGTACAAACCTGTCCGAGATGTCCGATAAGAAACGATATCGGTCAGAATCATCTTCAAAAATAATCTGTTTGGAGTTGCCACGGTCAAAGACGTGGTAATAGCCGGTGAGCGAAACGGCGCGGGCGCATCGAGGCATAATCTCTCCTTTCAAAACCGAACAGGCAACACCTAAAAGGAGAGAAGGAACGCGAAATGCTGAGCCTGTGACCTATTTATATCCAATGAGCGGCAAAAACTGGTTCAGAACGGCAAAATGGCAAAACGATGTCTGTCCCAAATGAGTGAAAGCACTCATGTAAGTCTGTCCCCAATGAGCGGGGCGATGCAGCAGGCTGATAATTTTAGTTAAAACGCTTCAGTTTATTGAAGCGTTTTAGTTTGTCTTTTACGGGAATCTGACCGTTCACCGAATTATTTCTTGCTATCATGCAAGGCGTAGGGTAAATCTCCGATCGCAAGGAGACACAAATGGTGAAAAAGTCACCGGAAAACACTACTCCCGCAATTGTGGACAACGTAGAGGCGCTTGAGGCTAAGCTCGCTCAGATGCGAGAGGCCCAGGCGCTTTTTGCTACGTACACGCAGGAGCAGGTCGACAAGATCTTCTATGAGGCCGCCATGGCCGCCAACAAGGCTCGTATCCCGTTGGCGAAGATGGCCATCGAGGAGACCGGCCGCGGCGTTCTTGAGGACAAGGTCATCAAGAACCACTACGCCGCAGAGTACATCTACAACGCTTACAAGAACACCAAGACCTGTGGTGTCCTGGAGCGCGACGAGGCTTACGGCATCACCAAGATCGCCGAGCCCATCGGCATCGTGGGCGCCGTCATCCCGACGACCAACCCCACCTCCACCGCGATCTTCAAGACGCTGATCTGCCTGAAGACCCGCAACGCCATCATCATCTCCCCGCACCCGGCTGCCGCCAAGTGCACCATCGCCGCCGCCAAGCTCGTGCTTGACGCCGCCGTCAAGGCCGGCGCCCCCGAGGGCATCATCGGCTGGGTCGATGTCCCCTCCATCGAGCTGACTAACATGGTCATGCGCGACGTCGACATCATCCTCGCCACCGGTGGCCCGGGCATGGTCAAGGCCGCTTACTCCTCGGGCAAGCCCGCCCTGGGCGTTGGCGCCGGTAACACCCCGGTCGTCATCGACGACACCGCCGACGTGCTGCTCGCCGTCAACTCCATCATCCACTCCAAGACCTTCGACAACGGCATGATCTGCGCTTCCGAGCAGTCCGTGACCGTAATCGACAGCATCTATGACCAGGTTAAGGCCGAGTTCCAGAAGCGCGGCTGCTACTTCGTCAAGCAGGGTGCCGAGATGGAGGCCCTGCGTGCCGCCATGTTCAAGAACGGCGCTCTCGATCACCGCATCCCCGGCATGGCTGCCGCCAAGATCGCCGAGCTCGCCGGCATCGAGGTTCCCGCCAAGACCAAGATCCTGATCGCCGAGGTCACCTCCACCGACCCCGCCAAGGAGGAGTTCTCCCACGAGAAGCTCTCCCCGGTCCTGGCCATGTACCACGCCAAGGACTTCCAGGAGGCCGTCGACAAGGCCGAGCACCTGGTGCTCGCCGGTGGCCCGGGCCACACCGCCTCTCTGTACGTGCACCCCGCCCAGGCCGAGAAGATCAGCCTGTTCGAGCACGTCATGAAGGCCTGCCGTATCGTCATCAACACGCCGTCCTCGCACGGTGGCATCGGTGACCTGTACAACTTTGGCATGAAGCCGTCTCTGACCCTGGGCTGCGGCTCCTGGGGCGGCAACTCCGTCTCCGAGAACGTTGGGGTGAAGCACTTGATCAACGTTAAGACTGTGGCCGAGCGCCGTGAGAACATGCTGTGGTTCCGCGCTCCCGAGAAGGTCTACTTCAAGAAGGGTTCCACGCCCGTCGCCCTCGACGAGCTGGGCAACGTCATGGGCAAGAAGCGCGCCTTCATCGTCACCGACCAGTTCCTCTTCAAGAATGGCAACACCCGCGCCATCGAGGCCAAGCTCGACGAGATGGGCATCGCCCACGACTGCTTCTATGACGTCGAGCCCGATCCGTCGCTGCAGTGCGCACGTCGCGGCGCCAAGCAGATGGCCCTCTTTGAGCCGGACGTCATCATCGCCGTCGGCGGTGGCTCCGCTATGGACGCCGGCAAGATCATGTGGATGATGTACGAGCACCCCGAGTGCAAGTTTGAGGACATGGCCATGGACTTCATGGACATCCGCAAGCGTATCTTCACCTTCCCCGAGATGGGCAAGAAGGCCTACTTCGTCGCCGTCCCGACCTCCTCGGGTACCGGCTCCGAGTGCACGCCGTTCGCCATCATCACCGACAAGGAGACCGGCATCAAGTGGCCGCTCGCCGACTACGCGTTGCTCCCCAACATGGCTATCGTCGACGCCGACAACTGCATGACCGCCCCGCGCGGCCTGACCGCTGCCTCCGGCATCGACGTCATGACCCACGCCATCGAGTCCTACGTCTCCATCATGGCTTCCGACTACACCAAGGGCCTCTCCGAGCGCGCTGCCAAGCTCGTCTTTGAGAACCTGCCCTCCAGCTTCACGAACGGCGCCAAGGACCCGCACGCCCGCGAGGAGATGCACAACGCCTCCTGCATGGCCGGTATGGCCTTCGCCAACGCCTTCCTGGGCCTCAACCACTCCATGGCTCACAAGCTCGGCGCTTTCCATCACCTGCCCCACGGCATCGCTAACGCCGTCATCCTGACCCGCGTCATGCGCTACAACGCCGCCGAGGCTCCCGTCAAGATGGGTACCTTCTCCCAGTATCCTTACCCCAACGCGTTGCACAACTACGCCGAGATGGCCAAGTACTGCGGCATCGAGGGCAAGGACGACAAGGAGGTCTTCGAGAACTTCATCACGAAGCTCGAGGAGCTCAAGGACTTCATCGGTGTCAAGAAGACCATCGCCGACTACGGTGTTGACGAGCAGTACTTCCTCGACACCCTCGACGAGATGACCGAGCAGGCATTCAACGACCAGTGCACCGGCGCTAACCCGCGCTACCCGCTCATGAGCGAGATCAAGGAGCTCTACCTGGACGCCTACTACGGCCGCGAGCCCCAGGACTACGCCGTCTGCTAGTTTTTAGCACGGTTTTTTGCGGCGGGGGTGCACGGGTGTTTCACACACCCCCGCCGTCGCTTCTATCGCATCGTTGAAAGGATGCAACCATGCTGCTACCCGATTCCAAGACCGAGCTCGTCCGCCGTGGCAACAAGGTCGTTTACGACCTGGGCGACAAGATCGTCAAGGTCTTTAACGAGACCAAGCCTGTCTCCGACGTGTTCAACGAGGCTTTGAATCTTGCCCGCATCAATGAGTGCGGCATCCGCAGCCCCAAGGCTCTCGAGGTTTCCCAGCTCGAGAACGCCAACGGCTGGGCGCTCGTGACCGAGAAGGTTCCGGGCACCACCCTTGCCGAGAAGATGACTGCCGAGCCCCAGCGCTTTGGTGAGTACCTCGAGATGTTCGTCGACCTCCAGATCGAGATCCACGGCTACACCTCCCCGCTGCTCAACCGTCAGCGCGACAAGTTCGCCCGCATGATCGACAGCCTTGATCAGCTCAATGCCACCACGCGCTACAACCTTCAGGAGCGTCTGGACGGCATGACCAAGGAGTTCAAGGTCTGCCACGGCGACTTCAACCCCTCCAACGTCATCGTCGGCGACGACGGCCAGCTCTATGTGTGCGACTGGGCACACGCCACCCAGGGCTCCCCTGCTGCCGACGTTGCCACCACCTACCTGCTCTTTGCCCTCAACAGCAAGGACCAGGCCGAGGCCTACCTGGAGCTCTACTGCGACCGTGCCGACATGCCCATGCAGGTCGTGCGTCAGTGGACGAGCATCGTCGCCGCTTCCGAGCTCGCTCGTAAGCGCAACGTGAACGATGAGTTCCTGAAGAACTGGATCGACGTCGTCGATTATCAGTAATATCTGAGCGATTTATTTCGCATCGGAGGCACAATGGAAAACCCCGCAGCTCGCATGGGCTGTGGGGTTTTCCTTTTAGATATCGAGGATGCCACAAGATAAAAGGACGGCCCCGCATCTCCCCGATCTGGAGAAATGCGGGGCCGTCCCGTATATCGAACTACAAGCGAAATCGTCGATTAACGGCGTGCTGCCTTCACAAGCTCGGCAACCTTGGCAACGACCTCGTCGATCGCCACGTCCTCGCGCTCGCCCGTAGCACGGTCCTTGAACTCAACGGTGCCATTCTTAAGGCCGCGCTTGCCCAGAACCACCTGATACGGGAAGCCCATGAGGTCGTTATCGGCAAACTTAAAGCCCGGACGCTCATCGCGATCGTCGACGACGACCTCGATACCCTCGGCACACAGGCCATCAACAATCTGCTCGCAGACGGTAGCGCACTCTTCCTTCTTGGGATCAAGCGGAATCACCGCGACCTCGTACGGGGCAACGGAGACCGGCCAGACGATACCGTGCTCGTCGTTGTGCTGCTCCACGACGGCAGCAAGCGAGCGGGACACGCCCACGCCGTAGCAACCCATGATGAGCGGCTTCTCCTTGCCGTCCTCATCCATAAAGGTGGCACCCATGGCCTCGGAGTACTTGGTGCCCAGCTGGAAGACCTGAGAGACCTCGATGCCGCGGGCAGCGGAGAGCGGCTTGCCGCAGTGCGGGCAGGGGTCGCCGGCGACAACGGTGACCAGATCGGCCCACTCATCGACGGTAAAGTCGCGCTCGGGGCAGGCACCGGTAAAGTGATAATCGACCTCGTTGGCACCGCAGGCCCACTGTTTGGACTCGCGCAGGCTCTCGTCGCAGACCAGACGAATGCCATCGGGCAGGTTAACCGGTCCGATAAAGCCCTTGTGCAGACCGTTCGCCTGAAGCTCCTCGTCGGTCATCATGCGATAGCCCTTGCCAAAGACGTGCTCGGCCTTGCAATCGTTGAGCTCGTGATCGCCCGGAACAATGGCCACGACCGGCTTGCCCTCGGCGTCGATGAGTGCCAGCGACTTGCGCGTGCCGTTCTCGGGGAACCCAAAGAACTTAGCAACAGCCTCAATGGTGCCCATGCCCGGAGTCTCAACCTTGGTGAGCGTACCGTCACCAGGACCCTCGGTCACGACGACCTTGGTGCTTGCAGCCTCGTCATCGGCAGCGAAGCCGCAATCGTCGCAGTAGACGAGCGAAGCCTCGCCGGCGTCAGCCAAAGCCATGTACTCGACGGAGGTATCGCCACCGATCTCGCCAGAATCGGCGACGACGGGCAGAGCCTTGATGTAGCAGCGCTCGCAGATATTGGCGTACGCCTGCTTCATCTTGTCGTACTCCTCCTGCAGGCTCTCCTGCGTGGCGGAGAAGCTGTAGGCGTCCTTCATGATGAACTCGCGGCCGCGCATCAGGCCAAAGCGGGGACGGAACTCGTCGCGGAACTTGTCCTGAATGTGATACAGGTTGACGGGCAGCTGCTTATAGGAGCGTAGCTCGTTGCGCACCAGGGCCGTGACGGTCTCCTCGTGCGTGGGGCCCAGGACGAACTCGCGACCATGACGGTCGTCAAAGCGCACAAGCTCCTTGCCATAGGCGTCGATGCGGCCGGACTCGCGCCACAACTCGGCGTCGACCATGATAGGCATCATAAGCTCCTGGGCGCCGGCAGCGTCCATCTCGTCGCGCACGATGTTCTCGATCTTACGGATCGAGCGCCAGGCAAGCGGCAGGTAGGAATACAGGCCGGCGGCCTCCTTGCGGATCATGCCGGCACGGAGCAGCAGGCGGTGACTGGCGAGCTCAGCGTCCGCCGGATCCTCTTTAAGCGTCGGCGCATAGAGCTTAGACATATACATTGCTCGGGTCATTTATTTCTCCTCAATAAGCTTGTCGACCTCTGCCATAAGCGCGTCGACAATTTGGTCCTCAGCTACTTTACCAATGATCTGGCCATGCGAAAAGAGCAAGGCCTGACCACGTCCGCAAGCAACGCCCAGGTCGGCATCAGAAGCCTCGCCGGGGCCATTGACCGCGCATCCCATAACGGCGATCGAAAGCGGCGCGGAGTAGTTCTTAAGCCGCTCGGTGACCTCCTCGGCGATGGGAATGAGGTTAACCTGGCAGCGGGCGCACGTGGGGCACGAGACAATCTCGGGACCACGACGACGCAGGCCCAGCGACTGCAAAATTCCCCAGGCGACCGGCGGCTCCTCAACCGGATCGGCCGTGAGAGAGACACGCATGGTGTCACCGATACCCTCAGACAGCAGAATACCAAGGCCCACCGAGCTCTTAATGGTGCCCTGAAGCTTGGTACCCGCCTCGGTTACGCCCAGGTGAAGCGGAACGTGGGGAATCTCACGCGACAGGGCTCGATAGGTATCGAGCGTCGTTTGCACGCTATGGGCCTTGGCCGAAAGCACAATGTTCGTAAAGCCGCGGTCCTCAAAGTGCTTGACGAAGCGCTCGCTCGACATCACGAGCTTTTCGGGCTGCGTGAGGTCTTCGCGCTCGGCGATATCCTGCTCAAGCGAGCCCGCGTTCACGCCAATGCGAATCGCGCACCCAGCGGCGCCCGCGGCATCGATCACGGCATCGACCTTGGCCCAATCGCCAATGTTGCCGGGATTGATGCGGAGCTTGGCGGCACCGGCCTCCATAGCGCCAATGGCCAGCTTGTGGTTAAAGTGGATATCGGCAACGATTGGCACCGGAGACTCGGCACAGATGGTGCGGAAACCCTCAAGCGCGGCCTCAGTGGGCACGCTCACACGCACGATATCGCAGCCAGCCTGCGCCAACGCGCACACTTGCGCAAGTGTTGCCTGGGCATCAGCGGTATCGGTGCAGGTCATGGATTGGACCACCACCGGCGCACCGCCACCGATCTGCACACCGCCCACATGCACGGGGCGCGTCAAATCGCGAGGCAAAGGATGGGATAAAGACAATCCAAACACTCCCCTACAGAATAAATCGAAGGATGTCGGAACGAAGCATATAGACAAACAGCAGCGCAAAGAGCGAGATGCCCACATAGCTCACAATCGTCTGGACCTTGAGCGGAAGCTCGCGGCCAGCAATCTTTTGAATGATCTCGATGACCAGCTTGCCGCCATCGAGTGGTGGGATGGGCAGCAGGTTCATAAAGCCAAGCGAGAACGAAATGAGGGCGGCAAACGAAAGGAACGTGGCAGGGCCGGCAGCAGCAGCCTGTGAGGACATAACGCTAATGCCCACGATCGAAGAAGACTGATCGAGAATCTCCATCGTATGCTGCGGCTGGAGCAGGCGCATCACGCCCTCCGCGGTCTGCACAACATAGGAGAATGACAGACGCGCCGAGGTGATGGGGTCCAAACGGACTACCTCCGTAGAAGCATACACACCTAACCGCTCGTCCTCTTTGAGCGCAACCGTGGTCGAATGCTGCTTGCCGTTACGCTCGTACTCGATGGCGATATCGTCCTTACCGGCGGCCTTGCCGATAGCATCGTAAACGTTCATCCATGTGGAGCACGATACACCGTCAACCGAAAGGATCGCATCACCAGCCTCGATACCCGCCTTGGCGGCAATAGACCCCTCGTCAACCTGACCGATCACGTTGGTATCGATCGGCACGGTGACACCCGCAATGGAATAGATGCTCATAAGCAGCAAAAAACCCGTCAGGATATTGACGAGAATGCCCGCGAGCAGCATAAAGGCGCGCTTGAGAAAGCCCTGGCCAAGATAAGTGTGCGAGCGCTCTTGCGCCAAGAAATCAGCCTCGCCGCACGGCAGCTCCCACACATCGCCCTCGGCAGTCGCATGCTCTCGATCGAACCGGCGGCCGTCAAAGGTGGTGTAACCCGCCGCGTCTCGCGGCAGCGTCTGATACTTGGTGGGATAGTAGCTCGGCGAGGGTTTCTCCCCTTCCTCATACCAAGGTGCGATGGAGCCCCAGCCCAGCAACAGAGCACAAGCCTCGAGCACATCCTCCTCGGAAAGCTCGAGCTCGACAGCAAGGTCGGCCACGGTCACGCGACCATGACGGTAGATAGCCGCGAGCACGCGATCGGCGCAGGAGACATCGGTCGGATCCATACCGCAGATGGCAGCGTAGCCACCCAGCAGCAGCGGGGTCACGCCAAACTTGGTTCCAATGCGACGCGACGTGTAATGGATGTCAAAGCGGCACGGCAGGCCCAAAAAGAACTCGGTCACACGGACGCCGCAGGCACGCGCCGCCAAAAAGTGGCCGCCCTCGTGCAAAAACACGAGGACGGAAAGCATCAGCAGGCCCCAAAAGACCGATGAGAGAACGCTCAGAACAGTATCCATAAAACGAAAAAGCAATCCTTATGGGTTAGGAACGGGTTGCGGCGAGTACCTGCGCAGCCTTTTCACGCGCCCACGCATCGATGTCGCGAAGCTGCTCAAACGAATCGACCGCCTGCATATCGTGGGCATCCATGCAGGATTCCACAATGCGATCGATATCGGTAAAGCTGCAGCCATCGTGCAGGAAGGCATCGACGGCGACCTCGTTGGCGGCATTGAGCACGCACGGCATGGTGCCACCCGTCTTGCCGGCACGTTCGGCCAGTGCCAGACAGCGGAAGGTATCCATGTCGGCAGCATCAAACGTTAGCTGCCCCAACTCGCGAAAATCGATACGAGACGCCGGAGTATCCCAACGCTCGGGATACGAGAACGCGAACTGGATGGGAATACGCATGTCGGAAGCACCGAGATGCGCCATCACGGAGCCGTCGGAGAACTCGACCATAGAGTGAATCCTGGACTGACGCTGCACGACCACGTTAATGAAATCGAGGTCGCAGTTAAACAGATGCATGGCCTCAATGCGCTCCAGGCCCTTATTCATGAGGGTGGCGGAGTCGATGGTGATCTTAGCACCCATGGCCCACGTGGGATGTGCGAGGGCATCGGCACGCGTCACGCGGTCGAGCTCGTCGCGCGTGCGGCCAAAGAACGGACCGCCCGAGCAGGTGAGCCAAATACAATGAGCATCGCGCGGATTCTCCCCCAGATAGCACTGGTAGATGGCGGAGTGCTCAGAGTCGACTGGAATAAGCTGGCCCGGTTGCGCCAACGGCATAAGCAAGTCGCCACCGACGACGAGCGACTCCTTGTTGGCAAGGGCAAGACGCTTATTCGAGGTCAAGGCCGCATGGCTCGCCTCGAGACCGGCGGCACCCACAATAGCGACAAGCACGCAGTCGACATCGTCGCGACGCGCGAGCTCGCAAACCGCCTGCGCGCCAACGCCGAGCTTCGTTCCCTCGGGCAACTCCTGCAGCACGGCGTCATCGCCATGAGCGACATCGGCCACGGCAACCGCCGGAACCGAGAACTCGCGGGCAGCGGCAACGAGCTCGGAGGTACTGGAGTTAACGGATAGCGCCGTCACCTGCAGGCGATCGGCATGCTGACGGCACACATCGAGCGCCTGAGTGCCGATAGAGCCCGTACAGCCCAGGATGGCAACACGGAGACGTCCATCGGAGCCATACGTCGTCTGGAATGACATTACAGCACGCCTCCGATCATCAGCATCAGCTGCGCTGTGATGCAGCCGAAGATAAGCGAATCGCTACGATCGAGCATGCCGCCGTGGCCCGGGATAAGGTTACCGGAATCCTTAACGCCCACACCGCGCTTGATGCGAGACTCGATAAGGTCGCCGATAACGCCCAAAATGGACACGACCACGCCGCACAGCAGCGCATAGGGCAGGCTGAGCTTGTAGAAGTGCGTCGCCCACAGGATGAGCCAAATCAAAACCGAGCCCAGGATGCCGCCGACAAACCCCTCCCAGCTCTTTTTGGGAGAGATCTTGGGAACCATCTTGTGTTTGCCGATACGGCTACCCACGATGTAGGCAAACGAATCGGAGACCCAAAGGGACGCACAAACGCCCACCGAAAGCAGGGCGCCGGCAAAACCGGGCACGGCATCGCGCAGCAGCACGATAGCCGACAGCATAAAGCCAGTGTAGATGGGACCCATGAGCGTCACGGCCACATCAGAGATGCGGGTACGCGGCGACCAGACATACCAAATGCCCACAGCGAGCATCAGGACAAAAAGCAGGGCATTCAGCAACATCGAATCGCCCAACGCCGACAGCGGAAAGAGTACGGCGGCAGCGATACCCATGCGCTCGTTAGCCATCTTGCCATCGAGCCTCGTCATACGGAAAAACTCATAGCAGCACAGACCACTCATGACAGAAACAAAGATGGCCGTGGGCACGATACCCAAAACCAGGCACAGGATAAAGACGACGGCGTAGACGATACCGGCGGCGGCACGGGTAATAAAGCCCGCAAGCCACGAACCGGTGCTATTCTTCGCTGCAGGCGCTCCCGCAGCGGCAGCCTTGCGCTCGGATGTCTTGGGAGCAGTTGCCTTGGGACGATCGGACACGATTAAGCCTCCTCGGTCTTGCTCAGACCACCAAACCTACGGTCACGGCCCTGATAGGCCAAAATGGCGTCGACAAGGCCCCAACGATCAAAGTCGGGCCAATAGGTATCGGTGACGTAGAATTCGGAATAAGCCACCTGCCACAGCAGATAGTTCGAAAGGCGCAGCTCACCAGAAGTGCGAATCACAAGCTCCGGATCGGGCAGCCCAGCGGTATAGAGGTGCGAGGCAACCATATCATCGTCGATAGCAGCAGGATCGATCTTGCCGGCGACGGCATCGAGCGCAATCTGACGGACAGCGCGGGTAATCTCGGCGCGCGCGCCGTAGTTAACGGCAAGCGCCAGCGTCATACCGGTGTGATCGGCGCACTCGGCAAGACCGCGTTCAAAAACGTCGCGGGTCTTCTTGGGTAGCGCAGAAATGTCGCCCAAAAAGACAACGCGCACGTTTTCGCGCTTCAGAAGCGGCAGCTCGTCGATAAACGTCTTGGCAAACAGATGCATCAAGACGTTGAGCTCATGCTGCGGACGATTCCAGTTTTCGGTAGAAAACGCATAGGCCGAAAGCACGTCGACGCCCAAGCGCACGCAGGCGGTAATGATCTCGCGCAGCGAAACGATACCCGCCTTGTGGCCCTCGGTGCGTGCAAGACCGCGCGACGTGGCCCAACGACCGTTACCGTCCATGATGCACGAGATATGGTGCGGAATGTTATTGAGGTCAAGGTCGGAAAAACCGACGCCCGCAGGGGCGTCGGCAAAGTACTCGACCAGTTTATGCTCGTCGTATTGCACCTTAGATCTCCATGACCTCGGCTTCTTTTTCCTTCAGAAGCTCCTCGACCTTGGAGACATACTCATCGGTGTACTTCTGGACCTTAGCCTGCTCGCGACGGACATCGTCCTCGGTGAGCTCCTCATCGCGCTCGAGCTTGTTGTTGAAGTCGCGACGGATGTTACGGATAGACACCTTGGCCTGCTCGGCGTACTCGCGGCACTCCTTGACGAGCTCGCGACGGCGCTCCTCAGTGGGAGCCGGGAACGGAAGACGAACGACGGTGCCATCGGAGTTGGGGGTAATACCCAGATCGGAAGCGCCGATGGCCTTGACGATAGCATTGATGAGTGCCTTGTCCCACGGCTCGATGAGCAGCATGTGGGCCTCGGGGGTCTTGACGGCGGCAACCTGCGTGACCGGCGTGGGAACACCGTAATAATCGACGGTGATGTCGGACAGAATGTTGGCATTGGCGCGGCCGGTACGGACCTTGGAGAAGTTATGCTTGAGGGACTCGAGCGACTTGTCCATATGGGCGGTGATGTTCTCTGCCATGCTTAATCCTCCTGATAGACGAGCGTGCCGACGGGCTCACCCGAAAGCGCGCGCTTGACGGTGTCCTCGCCATCGATGTTGAGGACCAAAATCGGCATACGGTTATCCTGGCACAGTGCCGTAGCCGTGGAATCCATAACCTGCAGACCGCGGACGAGCACCTCGTGATAGGTAATCTTGTCAAAACGGACGGCATCGGCGCACTTGACGGGATCCTTGTCGTAGATGCCGTCAACCTTGGTGGCTTTAATCAGAATCTCGGCGCCGATCTCGCACGCACGAAGAGCCGCGGCGGTGTCGGTCGTAAAGTACGGATTGCCCGAACCGGCGGCAAAAATAACGACGTTGCCCTTGGAAAGGTGGTTGATGGCGCGACGGCGAATATAGGGCTCGCAGATCTCGTTCATCTGGATAGCGCTCATCACGCGGCAGGGAACATCGTTATGCTCGAAGGCATCCTGCAGGGCGAGCGCGTTCATAACGGTTGCCAGCATGCCCATGTAGTCGGCCTGAGCACGCTCCATGCCACCGGCAGCGCCGGCCATGCCGCGGAAAATATTGCCGCCGCCGACAACGACGCCGACCTCATGGCCAACGGCGAGCAGCTCCTTGACCTGCTTGGCAAGATGGTCGGTAACCTTGGGGTCGATGCCATATTGGCCGTCGCCCATCAGTGCTTCGCCGGAAAGCTTAAGAAGCACGCGTTTATATCGGATGTCGGACAAAGCGATCCTCCTTTAATTAGACTCTCAATATGATATCAAAGGCTCTGATAAGAGCCATGAAAAAGCAGGCTGTGAGTAAAACCCACAGCCTGCTCATTACCAGCTACAAGAGCTTATTTACTCGCCACGGACCAGACGGTCAAAGGCAACGACGGTAATGGTGTCGCCGAGCTCCTTGGAGACCTGCTCAGCGTACTTCTTGATGGTGAGGGAGCTGTCCTTGATGAACTCCTGCTCGGTGAGCACGGACTGCTTGTAGAACTTCTCCAGACGGCCGACAGCCATCTTCTCCTGGATGGCCTCGGGCTTGCCGGACTCGGCAGCCTGAGCCATGTAGATCTGCTTCTCGTGCTCGACGGTCTCGGCCGGAACCTGATCGCGGGTAGCGCAGATCGGGGCGACGGCGGCAACCTGAAGGGCAACGTCGTGAGCGAAGGTCTTGAAGGACTCAGCCTGAGCGGTCTCGGTCTTCTCGAAAGCGAACTCGACGAGGACGCCGATCTTACCACCCATGTGGATGTAAGAAGCGAGCGCGCCGTTCTCAGCCTTGCGGGCAGCGAAGCGGGAGATCTTCATGTTCTCGCCCATGATGTGAATCATCTCGGTGAGCTCGGAGGAAACGGTCTCCTCGCCCATCGGCTTCTCGAGCAGAGCGTCGACGTCAGCAGGCTCGGTGGTAGCGACAACCTCAGCGACCTTGGAAGCAAAGCCGGTGAACTTGGCGTTAGAGCCAACGAAGTCGGTCTCGCAGGAGAGCTCGAGCAGAGCGCCGGTCTTGCCATCCTCGGAGACGAACGCGGCGACAGCGCCCTCGTTGGTCTCACGGCCAGCCTTCTTGGCAGCCTTGGCAAGGCCGTTCTTACGCAGAACGTCGACAGCGGCGTCCATGTCGCCGTCAGCCTCGACGAGAGCCTTCTTGCACTCCATCATCGGGGAGTCGGTCATCTCGCGGAGCTGCTTGACCATAGCGGCGGTAATCTGGGCCATTGTGGTTCCTTTCAAAGAGATGAAAAAGAATTAACTAAGACTGATTTACTCGGCCTTGGGCTCAGCGGCCATCTCGGCCTCGGAGACCTGCTCCTTGCCGGAGCCAGCGAGGCAGGCGTCAGCCATGAGCTCGCACATAAGGGTGACAGCGGAGATGGCGTCATCGTTGCAGGGGATGCCGTACTCGACCTCGTCGGGATCGGAGTTGGTGTCGATCAGAGCGACGACGGGGATGTTCAGGCGCTGAGCCTCCTTGATGGCGTTCTCCTCGCGCTTGGTGTCGATGACGAAGAGAGCCTGGGGCAGACCCTTCATGTCGCGGGCGCCACCGAGGTTGGTCTGGAGCTTGGTGAGCTCCTTGCCGAGAACAGCCTGCTCCTTCTTGGGCAGAACAGCCATGCGGCCGTCCTCGACCATGGCCTCGAGCTCCTCCATGCGGTTGATGCGGGAGCGGATGGTGACGAAGTTGGTCAGCATACCGCCGAGCCAACGCTGGTTAATGTAGGGCATGTTGGCGCGCTCAGCAGCGTTCTTGACGGCCTCCTGAGCCTGCTTCTTGGTGCCGACGAACAGCACGTTGCCACCCTTGGCGACGTTCTTGACGAAGGTGTAGGCCTGGTCGGCGTCGAGGATGGTCTGCTTGAGGTCGAGGATGTAGATGCCATTGCGCTCACCGAAGATGAACGGCTTCATCTTGGGGTTCCAGCGACGGGTCTGGTGACCGAAGTGGCAGCCGGCCTCGAGCAGGGTGCGGATATTAATCTTGGTAGCCATGTTAAACCTCCTGTGGTTTGCCTCCGCGCGGGGTCATCCTCCAAAACCAACCCGGACATGTGCTACCAAAGCCCGGGCACCACGGTATGAAGTAGCCGCGCGTGCGTGATAAAAACATGTTGCCGTGAAGCAACCCGATGAATGATAGCAGGAATGCATCTTCCTGCCAACCCGCAATCAAAACCACACACCTGAGTGCGGCGCGGGACGTCCCAGCCACTATTCGCCGCGGGGATGGGCTTGAGCCACGGCACGTTTGAGCCGATCGGGCGTGAGATGCGTGTAAATCTGCGTTGTAGACAGGCTCGCATGGCCCAGCAGCTCTTGAACCGAGCGCAGGTCCGCACCGCCCTCGAGCAAGTCGGTCGCAAAGGTATGGCGCATCGCATGCGGGGCGATGTCGGCCGGAATGCCGGCAAGTGTCGCCAGCGTATGGAACCGCCGCCTGAGCATGGCGGCACTCATGCGATTGCCGCGCGCCGATATAAGCAGCGGATGCGGCCCGGTAGCGGGGTCACGGCGCTTTGCCCGAGCGAGCAACTCCGGCCTCCCCTCCTCAATATAGAGACGCGTCACCTCGAGCGCACGACGATACAGAGGGACGATACGTTCTTTGCTCCCCTTGCCCCACAGGCGCAGCGTGCGTTCGGACCAAGCGATAGACTCCACATTGAGTGCTGCGAGCTCAGAGATACGGGCGCCGGATGCATAGAGCAGCTCGAGCATCGCCGCATCGCGCAGTCCCGCGGGCGTCGAGGTATCAGGCGTCTTGAGCAGCGCCTCGACCTGCTGGGTCGTAAGAACGCCCGGCAGGTCACGCGGCAGCTTGGGCGATGCGATGGCCGAGACCGCATCGCCCTCGACAATCCCCTCGGCAGCCATCCACCGATAGAGCGAGCGAATGGCAGACAGATGCGCCGCAAGCGTTCGGGGAGCCACCTGTTCACGCGAAAACTCGGCAAGATAGCGACGAATGGTGCGCACGTCGGCAGCGAAGGCATCGATATCCTCGCGCTCGCACCAGGCAGCAAAGCGCTCCAGCCTCGAGCCATAGGCCGTCACCGTATTGGGAGAAAGTCCCTCGACACGTGCGATATGGGCGATAAACGAGTCGACGGTGTCGTACAGGTCAAAAGCTATGACCGGTCGCCTCCAAACAGATCGGGGCGAGTGGCCAGATAGGCATCAAGGGCCTCGAGGGCGCGATCCGCATAGGCCTGGTAGCGGTCGCGCTTGCTGCGGCGCTTACCACCCTCGAGTGGCGGCACCAGGCCAAAGTTGACATGCATAGGCTGATAGCCCACGGTGGCAGGATCGGTCGCATAGCCCACGAGCGCACCCAGAGCGCCCACACGCGGCAACTCGACGCCCGCGGCACCGATAGCCTCGGCATAGGTGTTGAGCGCCGCGAGCAGACCAGTCGCCACGGCTTCCATGTACCCCTCGGTGCCGGTGATCTGACCAGCCAGGCGCACGCCGGTACCGGGCACGGCAAAGGTGCCATCGAGCACGTGCGGGCCGTCGACAAAGGTATTGCGGTGCATGACACCGTAGCGGAAGAACTCAGCGTTCTCCAGGCCCGGCACCATATGGAAGACGCGCTTCTGCTCGCCAAAGGTCAGATTGGTCTGGAAGCCCACCAGGTTATAGGCGGTCTTCTCCTTGTTCTCGGCACGCAGCTGAATCGCCGCCCAGGGACGACGACCGGTTCGCGGGTCGGTGAGGCCAACGGGCTTCATGGCACCAAAGCGAATGGCGTCCTTGCCGGTGCGCGCAACCTCCTCGGCAGGCTGGCAAGCCTGGAACAGATCGCCGCCCTCAAAGTCTTTGAGCACCACGCGGTCGGCCGTGGTAAGCGCCTCGATAAAGGCCTCGTACTCCTCCTTATTGAGCGGAGCGTTAAGATAGTCGCCGCTCCCCTGCTCCTCATAGCGCGACTGCGAGAACAGCACGTCCATATCGAGCGTGGAGGCATCGACGATCGGCGCCGCGGCATCGAAGAACGCAAGGGCGTCGCCGCCGACAAGCTTCATGACCTCTTCGCTCAGCGCCGGTGAGCACAGCGGGCCCGCGGCAATGACCACGTGGCCCTCGGGAATCTGCGTGACCTCGCCGTGCACGACCTCGATATTGGGACGAGCGGCAACCTCGGCCTCGACAAGCTCGGAAAACTTGACGCGGTCGACCGCCAAGGCGCCACCGGCGGGAACAGCCGCGCGATGAGCGCAATCGAGCAGGACTGAACCCATGCGCTCAAGCTCGGCCTTCAGCAAACCAGCCGCGGAATCCGGACGGGTCGACTTAAACGAATTGGAGCAGACGAGCTCTGCCAGGTGATCGGTATGGTGGGCCGGGGAGCTCACCTGGGGGCGCATCTCGCACAGCTTTACGGCAAACCCGCGATCTGCCAGCTGGATCGCGCACTCCGAACCCGCCAGACCGCCACCGATAACTGTCACCTGATCGAACTGCATCTGCAAACACCTTTCTAATTGACACGTTTTCCATTGTGACCGAAGGGCGTCTGGGCGTGAAGGGCAAACTTGGAGGGCGCATACCTTCCATCCATCATGCGCTCGATAAGGCCCTCGAGTTCAAGCGAACCCAAGAGTTTGAGTACGCCGACAGCATCGAGTGAGACGAGCGCCGCGATGTCGTCGACCTTGAGCGGAGAGGCGATGAGCGCATGCATCACGGTCTGCTGTGTTGGATTCAGGTCGGCAATGCCGGGAGCATCGGGGCGCGAGTAGCGCAGGGTGCCGTATATGCGAGAGATAGCCATCTCGATGGACTCCTCGTCGACAATGCAGCAGGCACCGTTCGCAATGAGGTAATTCGTGCCACGCGACTCGGGCGATAGGATCGACCCCGGCACGGCAAGAAGTTCGCGCCCCAAATCCATAGCAGCCTCGGCTGTAGAAAACGTCCCGGAAGGCATACCCGCCTCGGATACAAAGAGGGCTTGCGACAGGGCCGCGATCACGCGATTGCGGCGCGGAAAGGCAAACTTGCGCGGACCCATGCCCCACGGGGAGATCGACACGACCGCGCCGCCCGTATCGAGTGTGCGCGTGATGAGGCCAGCGCTCGAGCGCGGATAGACCACGTCGGCGCCCGTCCCCAGCACCACGACGTGTTTGCCGCCGGCATTGACCGCAGCCC
>CABUUK010000042.1 GCA_902494765.1 uncultured Collinsella sp. | reverse complement strand
TCGGTGGGTCATCGTCCCGGCATTCAGCATCAGGGTAGCGCTGCGACGCGGAAATCGCGCGCCGTTGCCGCGCCCCGCAGTGCCCGCTTCCCCCGAGAACAATTATCAGTGCAGGTAGATGGCTTGCGGATTTTGCGAAAAGTCGGTTATGGTCGACCCGTGCGGGTTAAACGTAATAGATAGGCCGTTTTTGTGGCGAAGCCTTGGCAGGATGTGGCAAAGGGGTTGTCCCTTTGCCACATTGCCTAGTCTAGGCGGAGCGGATCGTGGGGGTAGGCGTTGAGAATCTCGGCGCCGTTCTCGGTCACCAGGGCCAGGTCCTCGATGCGGACACCGGTGCGGCCGGGGAGGTAGATGCCCGGTTCGATGGAGAACGTCATGCCCGGCTCCACGACCTGCTCGTTGACGAGTGAAACGTCGCCCGTCTCGTGGTCCTGCAGGCCGATCGAGTGACCCAGGCGATGCGTAAAGTACCGCCCATAGCCCGCGTCTTCAATCACATCGCGCGCGGCGCGGTCCAGGTCGCACATGCGCACACCCGGTGCGATGAGTGCCTCGGCGGCCTCGTTGGCGCGGCGCACGATGTCGTAGATGCGCGCCGTCTCCTCGTCCGGATCGCCCCAAAAGAACGTGCGCGTCATGTCCGAGCAGTAGTTGCGATGACGCCCGCCAATGTCGAACAGCACTACGTCGCCGCGCTTGAGCACGGTGTCGTCGGGCTCGTGGTGCGGGTCGCCGGCGTTAGCACCAAAGCTCACGATGGGCGGAAAGCTAAAGCCCTCACAGCCGTGCTTGCGATACAGGCCGAGCATCTGGTCGGCAATCTCGCGCTCCGTCACGCCTTCGTGGACGAGCTTGATGGCGTCGGCCATCACGGCGTCGTTAGCGGCCGAGGACGCGCGCATGAGCTCCTGTTCGGCGTCATCCTTGTGGGTGCGCGCGGCGGTGACGGCAAAGTCGCCCAGGAAAAACTCGCTGGCTGCGTGGCGCTCCATGAGTGGCATCAAAAAGCCGGAACGCATGACGGTGTCGATGCCGAGCGGTTTGTTCGGATCGACTTCGCGAACGATGGCGTCGGCCACGACGTCAGTATCGGTGTGATAGGCCACGCGGGCATTGTCGTACTCGGGCAGCTGATGCAGCGCGTTGACCAAGATCACAGGTTCGCTATCGCGTGCGAGCAGCACGCCGCAAAAACGCTCGAACATATCGGCATAAAAGCCGGTCAGGTAATAGATCGACCACGGGTCGTTTACGAGCAGCTGTGCGCCGGGGTGCTGAGCCTCGAGCGCATCGAGCACGCGCGCCACACGCTGGTCATCGACATGTGCCATACATCGTCCTTTCGCTAGGGTGCCACCATGGTATCCCAAGCCCGGCACATAGGGACGTTCCTTTTATGCCGGCACCTTGGGACACTCCTTAGCATGGGCTGTCTAGCGAACGTTCGGGCAAAAGTAGCTAAAAGAGGCCCGTCCCAAATGGGCTGGTTTCAAAAGTATGGCGGATTACGGGGCTGGACCTGTATTACTTGACCATGGCAAAAATCGCGAAATTAAAACCGCATGTAGATGGCTTGTCAAAAATTGAAAATGGTCGCTATGGATGGGGGTCTCCGAATCAGCCCCGTAATCCGGCATAGTTTTGAAATGGCACTAAAGTAGGCACAAGCTAAATACCGATTCCAAGGATAGTTGCGGTGGAATAGTTCCTGGATGCCGGGGTTTTGGCGGAAATCAGGAACTATTTCACCGCAATTGAGGAGGGGCGGGGTGGATGGCGGGGGTAGCTAAAGACCCCCGTACTAAATTAGCTACTTAGGCTCGGTCGATGTCCATGCTGGCGATTAGGTTGATGTTGGTGTCTAGGAGGTTCTCTAGCACGACGTCGCCCATGCGGATGGGGGCTTTGACCACTAGTCCGCGGATGAGGGCCATGGCTTGGGCGTGGAGCGCCAACGGGATGGCTTCGGCCGTGCGCACGGGGAGCAGGGCTTCGTCACCGCCTGATACGGCAACGGTTGTGGTGAGCACGCGCATGGGGCAGGTGAGTTCCTGATGTGCGAACTTATCACCGCGCGGGCATCTGTTGCCGGTCACGGAGCGCACCTCTGGCACGGCGCCATCTGCGTCACGCTCCACCTCCACGGTCAGGAGGCACTCGGATGGGCAGGTGGTGCAGTTGAACTTGAGCGTTTCGGTCGCATTCGTGCTCATGGTTTTACGCCTCCTCAACAGGGTCAACGGACAGGACAATCTCACTGGCACCTAGGTCGAGTGCGCGCTGAATCACCTTTGCCGGTAGTGGGAAGCTTTCCATAACGCTTGGCTTAAACGCGCGGACCTTGCCGGCGAACAGTTCCTCGCCGTCGGCCAAGATGTTCACGCGGGCGGCGTCGACGGGTCGGCGCACGCGGAAGTTGAGCTTGGTAAGCGCCGCGGCCGCAATGCGTCCCGGCAGCGCGTATCCCGCGATGCCAGCAGGGGAGACCGTAAGCTCGCAGCCCGGAACGGCGCCCGCACCGGTCCCCAGCGCGTACGCCGCCGCAGCTGCGCCAGCCCTCTCGGACTCGGTCGTTACGTTGTCGGCTAGGTCGTGCACATGCAGCACATTGCCGCAGGCAAAGATGCCCGGCACGCCCGTCTGCAGGCTCTGGTCCACCACTGCGCCGCGCGTGCGCGGGTCAAGTTCAACGCCCGCGGCAACCGAAAGCTCGTTCTCGGGTATCAGACCCACCGAAAGCAGTAGCGTGTCGCACGGAACAACGCGCTCGGTCCCCGGAATGGGCGCCAGGCTCTCGTCGACTTGGCTCACCTCGACTGCTTCCACGCGATCGTGTCCGATCACACGCGTGACGGTGGTGGACAGGTGCAGCGGAATGCCAAAGTCGTCAAGGCAGTTCTTGACGTTGCGGCGCAGACCGTTGGCGTACGGCATGAGCTCGTATACGCCCTCGACCGAAATCCCCTCGAGCGTGCAGCGACGTGCCATGATCAGTCCGATATCGCCCGAGCCCAAAATGACGGCTCGCGAGCCGGGCTTGAGGTTTTCGATATTGATGTATCGCTGCGCCAGGCCGGCCGTAAACACGCCGGCGGGACGACTGCCGGGAATCTTGATCTCGCTGCGCGTGCGCTCTCGGCACCCCATAGCAAGGACGACCGCGCGTCCGGTGAGCTGCAGCATGCCGGCAGGGCTCATGAGCGTGACGGTATGGACTGCGGCGGCTCGCGCGGCCTTGTCCGCATCCAGCGCGCGCACATCCGCGCCCTCGCCTGAATCAATCCCGATCACCATGCTGTCCAAGAACAGCGCAATGTCGGTTGCGTGCACCTGGTCGATAAAGCGCTGCGCGTACTCGGGACCGGTGAGTTCCTGTTTAAAGTGCAACAGGCCAAAGCCGGGGTGGATGCACTGGCGGAGGATTCCGCCCAGGTGCTGCTCGCGCTCCACGATGGCCACGTGGGCGCCGGCTTTATGTGCGGCAAGCGCAGCCGCCATGCCAGCGGGTCCGCCGCCGATGACGACCACGTCGAAGGCCTGCGTCGACACCGACGCTACAGCTCCGGCCTCCGCGCGTCCGTCGCGCATATCAAACGTCGCCATCCTAGCGCACCCCCTTTAGCGGTCCCTCAACCAACCAAGATCCGGTATCCTCCAACAGCACCTCGCTGGGGTCGCAGCCCAGCTCGCGGGCAAGGATCGCAACCACGCGGCTCTGGCAAAAACCACTCTGGCACCGACCCATGCCGGCACGACAGCGGCGCTTGACGCCCTCGACCGAAACCGCGCCCGGGCGGCGTCGGATCGCGGCCACGATCTCGGCTTCGGGCACCGTCTCGCAGCGGCAGACAATCTGTCCCCACGCGGAATCGGACTCGATTAGCTCCTCCTTGCGCGCCAACGGTGCGCGGTCAAAGTCGTCCGGCGCGCGGCGAATTGGGTTCCAGTCTGCCCGCTCGTGCAGCTCCACGCCCGCATCACGCATCACAAGCTCCATACGCTCGGCAATGGCCGGCGCGCTCGCCACACCCGGCGACTGAATGCCCGCCGCCTGGAAAAGCCCCGGCACCACGGCCGACTGTCCAATAAAGAAGTCGTTCGTTCCCTGAATGACCGGACGCCCGCCGGCAAATGCGCGCACCACGCGGCGCGTATCCAGATCGGGCACCAGCTTGCGCGCGCCGGTCAGCAGCGCATTCACATCGCTCGCATAGGTCTGCGTGTCGCCCGGCTCGCGCACGGCGGCCGTGGCGGTAATCACGGTGTTGCCGTGCACGGTGCCCGTCACGATAACGCCCTTCGATATCGGCGTCGGCACGGGGTAGAGCGGCATGAGCGTGCGTGGCTCCTTGTCCAGCACCACGATGTTGCCCTGGCGCCAGACCATCTGAAACTCCTCGGCGCCGGCCATGTGCGAGATGTCCGCGGCTCCGTTGCCTGCGGCGTTGATCAGGTAGCGGCAGCGCACGTTGCCAGTGGGGGTCGCCAGCGTAAAGCGCGCGTCGTCGCCCGAGCCCGCGACTTCAATCGCTTCCACCGACGCGAACCGCATAAACGTCACCCCGTTGGCCACGGCGTTCTCCAGCGCGGCGATGGCAACCTCAAACGGGTCGACAAACCCAGTCGAGGGGCACCACAACGCGCACGTTGCATCGGCACTGGCGCGCGGCTCTAATTCGTGGATGCGGTCGGGTCCAACGATCGACAGCTCGGGCACACCGTTGGTAAGGCCATTGCTCCGCAGCTGCTCCAGATGCGCGCGGTCCTCGTCGTTAAAGCCCAACACCATCGACCCGGTGCGGCAGAACAGAAAGCCCAGCTCCTGCGCCCACGTACCGTACAGCTCGCAGCCACGGGCGTTGACCTGCGACTTTACCGTGCCCGGCGCCGGATCGTAGCCGGCGTGCACCAGGCCGCCGTTGGCCTTCGACGCGCCCAGCGCAATATCGTTAGCCGCCTCGACCACGCAAATGGAAAGGTCAAATCGCGCGAGCTGCCGCGCGATGGCGCATCCGGTGATGCCCGCGCCCACAATTGCGATATCAAACGTTTCTGTCACAGTGCCTCCCAGACGAGTTGACAGGCCGTCAATACGACTATCCTACGGTCCGCACACCCCCCAGTGCGGCGGCAATGCGGCGAACAGCCCCGCAACACCCGCCAACGGCAGGCGAGGGGAGACCCAGCAATGTCGACAACCTCGTCTGCCGGCTACCACGTTGAAGTTTTGTCTCGATCTGTAACAGTAAGCTGAGGATTTGGCTTCCAGTTGTTACAGATTGAGATTGAAGTCGGGGAGAGATTCTTCTGTCTCGATCTGTAACAGTAAGAGGGGAAATTTGGTCCCAGTTGTTACAGATTGAGATGTTTGTGTCCGCGCCAGCCCCACCCCTAGCCGTGGTCCCATATAAACAAACCCCGTGGTAAACTTGACCGAAATGTTAATATTCCGAAAGGTACCCGTAATGTCCAAGTACATCTCCGAGCTCATGTCGCCGCAGCTTATGGGCGTCGTCTATGCCTTCGTTGGCTTTATCATCGCCCTGTATGTGCTGTCGGTCGTCTATGTGTTCATCGACGCTCGCCGCCGCGGCGCCAGCGCCTACGTGGCATGGGGCATCATCGCCCTCATCCCGTTTGTGGGCCTCATCTCCTACCTGGTCCTGCGCCCGCACTCCTATGCGTCCGACCGCGAGGAGCAGGAGCTGGACATGGCCCTGCGCGAGCGCCAACTTGCCCAGTACGGCACCTGCCCGCAGTGCGGCGCGCCCATCGAGAAGGACTTCGTCGTCTGCCCAGTGTGCGATACCCAGGTTCGCAACGTCTGCCCCAGCTGCCATCGCCCACTCGATGCGTACTGGAAGGTCTGCCCTTACTGCCGAACTCGCATTCAGTAACGCATCCATCGTCGGGCCGGCCGTAAGCCACGGGCCCCGCGCGTCACGCGCAAGCCGCACGCCCCGCAGCCCCGCCCCCACACGATGAAGCATGCGTAGAAAATCGCCCGCCGTGCCATTAAGGTGCGGCGGGCGCTTGTATACCAAGGCAACCTGCCTATAATGATGCAAGTCAAAAACGCCGAGCGCATCGCGCGCACTTGCATCAGGCATCCGAGAGGAGAAAACATACCCATGAAGGCACTCTACAATGACGGTTCGGTGGCCGAGCTCCCGCAGGACGAGGTCACGCACGTCATCCGTCACTCCGCCGCGCACATCATGGCTCAGGCCATCAAGCGCCTGTACCCCGAGGCCGACTTTGCCTACGGCCCCGCGACCGACAACGGCTTCTACTACGACGTCGACCTGCCCGAGGGCGTCAAGATCAGTGAGGACGACTTCCCCGCGATCGAGGCCGAGATGAAGAAGATCGTCAAGGAGAACCTCAAGTTCACCGTGTACGAAAAGCCCCGTGCCGAGGCTATCGCCCTTATGGAGGAGCGCGGCGAGAAGTACAAGGTCGAGCACATCGGCGACCTGGTCGACGATGCCCGCATCACCTTCTACCAGCAGGGCGACTACATCGACATGTGTGTCGGCCCCCACATCTGCTACACCAAGGCGCTGAAGGCCTTTAAGCTCACCGGTGTCTCGGGCGCCTACTGGAAGGGCGACAAGGACAACAAGATGCTCACCCGCATCAACGGCGTCGCCTTTGCCACCAAGGAAGAGCTCGACGAGCACATGCACATGCTGGAGGAGGCCAAGAAGCGCGACCACCGCAAGATCGGCCGCGAGATGGACCTCTTTATGATGCGCGACGAGGCCCCCGGCTTCCCGTTCTTCCTGCCCAACGGCATGATCCTTAAGAACACGCTGCTGGACTACTGGCGCGAGATTCACCACAAGGCCGGCTACGTGGAGATCTCCACGCCGCTCATCATGAACAAGCAGCTGTGGAAGACCTCGGGCCACTGGGACCACTATAAGGACAACATGTACTCCACCGTCATCGACGACGAAGAGTACTGCATTAAGCCCATGAACTGCCCGGGCGGCGTGCTGGTGTACGCCTCCAAGCCGCACTCCTACCGCGAGCTGCCCATCCGCGCCGGCGAGATTGGCTTGGTGCACCGCCACGAGCTGCGCGGCGCCCTGCACGGCCTGTTCCGCGTGCGCTGCTTTAACCAGGACGACGCCCACCTGTTTGTGCGTCCCGACCAGCTGACCGACGAGATCGTGGGCGTGGTCAACCTTATCGACTCCGTGTACCAGAAGTTTGGCTTTAAGTACCACGTTGAGCTTTCCACCCGCCCCGAGGACTCCATGGGTTCGGACGAGGACTGGGCGCGTGCCGAGGAGGGCCTGCGCACCGCTCTGGAGAAGCTGGGCATGGACTACGAGGTCAATGAAGGCGACGGCGCCTTCTACGGCCCCAAGATCGACTTCCATCTGGAGGACTCGCTCGGACGTACCTGGCAGTGCGGCACCGTCCAGCTCGACTTCCAGATGCCGCTCAACTTTGATCTTGAGTACGTGGACGCCGACGGCACCAAGAAGCGCCCCATCATGCTGCACCGCGTATGCTTTGGCTCCATCGAGCGCTTCATTGGTATTCTGATTGAGCACTTTGCGGGCAAGTTCCCCACCTGGCTGGCTCCCGTGCAGGTCAAAGCGCTTCCTGTCTCCGAGAAGAGCCGCGACTACGCCCACGAGGTGTGTGCCAAGCTGGAGGAGGCCGGCATTCGCGTGGTCTGCGACGACCGCGACGAGAAGATCGGCTACAAGATCCGCGAGGCCCGCAGCATCGACCGCGTGCCCTACATGCTCATTCTGGGCGAGAAGGAGGTCGAGGCCGGCAACATCTCCGTCCGCGATCGCTCCAACGAGACCGTTCAGATGAGCGTTGACGAGTTTGTTGCGAAGGTGCTCGAGGAGATCAAGACTCGCGCCTAAGGCAAACTTCACAACAATTAACAAAGGCGACCGTCCACACAGGGCGGTCGCCTTTTTCATGCCGAAATAAGAAAAGCCGCTGGTTGAGCGGCTTTTTTTGTTGCACAAAAAGGTACAGGTTTTTATAGAGGGGTATGGAGATGTACCTACTAGCAGTACATTTTGCGTAATCTGGGCAAACGCTGATTAATTGCTCGTATAATGTCGTCTGTCGAAAGATACAAAAACCTGTACTTTTGCGACTGCGCCTAGCTGCGAGCGAGAAGCCTGTTCTAAACGCCCCTGCATTTGCGTGCATCGCAAAGCCAAAAAGAGGGGGCGAGAACATGGAACAGACGGCACGGCGCCAAGAGCAGCTGCCGGGCGCATTTAACGGCGCCACCACCAACAGCCAGCACGGCCGCGTCCGCTGGTATCTGGTCCACACCCCCAATGGAAAAGAGCGCGAGATCTGCGAAAAGGTCCGCTGCATTATCCCGCACAACCTTATGCAGGACGCTTTTGTGATGCAAAAGGAGTTCTGGTTTAAGCGGGACGGCGCATGGTCGCTCCAAACCAAACCCATGTACAAGGAATATTTCTTCGTCGCCACGCACGATGCCGCAGCGCTCGATAGGGCTTTGGCTCAGTTGAGCTTTGGCTGCCGCATCGCCGGCAGCAGGGAGCGGGCCTATGCGCCCATGCCGGACGATGCGCAGGACTGGTACCGCAGCGTGCTCGACGACGACGGCGTGGTGCGCAACAGCGTTGCGCGCATTGAAGACGGTGTGCTGCACATAGAGCAGGGCCCACTTGTGGGGCAAGAGGCCCACGTAAAAAAGATCGTCCGTCACAAGCGCTGGTGCCTGGTGGACGTGGGCGAAGGCGACTCCGCATTTAGGGAGCTGCTTCCGTTAGACGTGCCGAGCAAAACGTAAGGAAGACGTTACGCCGGCAATTTATTTGGTTTTTGAATTTGTGGATTGGGGGGGGGTTCCTGGGGACAGGAACGAAATTTTTATTGTGACTACTAAAGAAGTAACAGAGGATAATGCGCCCGTGGGCGCGGCGCTCATTGCTCAGGCCATGGACCGGCGCGAGAGCGCGGCGGGCGCCGGTGCCGGCTCCGCTGCAAGCACGGGCACGATGAGCCTCCCAGGCTCGCCCGAGTTTGCCGCAGAGTCCCGCGCGCTCGACACGAGGTCGCTTGGCTACCGCTTCGTCAAGCGCACCTTCGACATCGCGTTCAGCGCGTGCGTCTGCGTCGTGGGGCTCATCCCTGGCGCGGTGCTCTGTGCGTTCATTGCGGCCGATACCAAGGGCGCACCCATCTACGCTCACGAGCGCGCGGGGCGCTTCGGTCGCCCCATCCGCGTGCTCAAGTTCCGCTCCATGGTCGCCGACGCCAACGACGTGGAGAAGTACCTCAGCCCCGAGCAGATCGAGGAGTGGCACCGCGAGCGGAAGGTCACAAACGATCCCCGCATCACCAAGCTAGGCCGCGTCCTGCGCAAGACTTCCCTGGACGAGCTGCCCCAGTTCTTCAACGTGCTCGCGGGCCAGCTCTCCGTCATCGGCCCTCGCGCCATCACCTACGAGGAGCTCGGGAACTTTACGCACGAGCAACAGGTGCAGGTGCTTGCCGTCCCGCAGGGCATTACCGGTGCCTGGCAGTCGGGCCCGCGCAACCTCGCGACCTTCGAGAACGGCCTGCGCCAGGAGTTCGAGCTTGCCTACGCGAAGGGTGCCAGCCTCAAGGCAGACTGGAAGGTCTTCTTCAAGACCTTTGGCGTCATGTTCGGCAAGAAGAAGACGGGGAGGTAGCGCATGAGTGCTGACAAACCCCTCGTCTCGATCGTGGTGCCGACCTACAAGCGCTCTGACAGGATTCGCGTGGCCCTGGACTCAATCGCCGCGCAGGACTACGGCGCGGAGAACATCGAACTGATTGTAGTGAGCGACAATCGCCCGGAGTGGCCGGAAAGCGCCGAGACTGACGCGGCGGTCGCCCCCTATGCCGCGAGCCTTCCGCACTTTAGGCTGCTGCACACCTCCGGCCAGACCGGCGGCGGGGCGGCGCGCAACTACGCCTGCCGCCAGGCGACGGGCGAGTACCTCACGTTCCTCGACGATGACGACGAGTTCCTGCCTGACAAGGTGTCCACCCAGGTCGCCTTCATGCAGGAAAACTCCCTCGACATGAGCTGGCAGGATGTCTCGTGGTATGACGAACGTGGCCGGCTTGTGGAGCACCGCAGGCTCGACCATTGCGAGGACTTCTCCACCGAGGGTCTGCTGCGCGCGCACCTCCTAACGCCGATAAGCCCAACGGCCATCTATATGCTCAGGCGCGACCTGTTCGACCGCACTGAGGGTTTCGGCGAGGTGGCGACCGGCCAAGACTGGTGGCTGATGCTGCGCTGCATAGAGGCTGGCGCCCACATGGGCTACATGCCCGAGGTGCACGTGAGGCAGTACCTCCATTCCGGCGAGAGGCTCTCGCTTGGCAAGAACAAGGTAAACGGCGAGGTCGCAAGGCACGAGGTGGTGCGCGGCTACTACCCGCGCCTCAGCAAGAAGGATGTGCGCTACATCGAATTTCGCCACAACGCCGTGCTCGCCTTCGCTATGAAGCGCAGCAACCAGCCAGGCCAGGCTGTGATTTACGCCTTAAAGGCCATTGCCTCATCGCCCGCCGCCTGCGTCTCTGAGGCGCTGAAGTTCTTCGGCAAGGCGAAATCCTAACTATTTCATATGTGTACCTGCTCTTAACGAAAGGTTGAATGATATGTCCGAAAAAATGAAGATAGCAGTCGCCGGCACCGGCTATGTGGGGCTCTCGTTGGCCGTTCTGCTCTCGCAGCACAACGAGGTGCGCGCGCTCGACATCGTCTCCGAGAAGGTAGAGAAGATTAACGCTTTTCAGTCGCCCATCCAGGACGACGAGATTGAGCTCTTCCTGGCCGAGGCTAAGGCGGGCACGAGGAAGCTCGACCTGCATGCAACCGTGGACGTCGCCGAGGCCTATACAGGCGCGGATTTCGCCATCGTGGCCACGCCAACGAACTACGACTCGGACCGCAACTTTTTCGACACCTCGTCTGTTGAAGCCGCAATTTCGGCAATCCGCTCGGTGAACCCGACGGCCTGGATTGTCATCAAGTCGACCATCCCTGTGGGTTACACTTCGTCGCTTCGCGAGACGCTTGGCGACAGCCGCATCATCTTCAGCCCCGAGTTCCTTCGAGAGAGCAAGGCGCTCTACGATAATTTGCACCCTAGCCGCATCGTTGTGGGCGCGCCCAAGGACGACGAGGAAGCTGTGAAGGCCGCAAAGACGTTTGCTGGGCTGCTCACCCAAGGCGTCGGCCCCGCCGAGCTTGAGCGCACCAACCCTGATGGCACGACGGGCATCCCGCAGCTCGTTCTTGGTACCACCGAGGCGGAGGCCGTGAAGCTGTTCGCCAACACCTACCTGGCACTTCGCGTGGCGTACTTCAATGAGCTGGACACTTACTGCGAGATGAGGGGACTCAACACCAAGGACGTCATCGATGGCGTGTGCCTAGAGCCCCGCATTGGCTCCCACTACAACAACCCCTCCTTCGGCTACGGCGGCTACTGCCTGCCCAAGGACACCAAGCAGTTGCTGGCCAACTATAAGGACGTGCCTCAGAACCTTATCGAGGCCATCGTCGATGCCAACCGCACTCGCAAGGACTACATTGCAGACGAGGTACTGCAACTGCTGTGGGACAAGGTATACGAAGGCAAGGAGAAGCCCGTGGCGGGCGTGTACCGCCTGACCATGAAGTCGAACTCCGACAATTTCCGCGCCAGTTCCATCCAGGGCGTTATGAAGCGCGTGAAGGCCAAGGGAGTGCCGGTCGTTGTCTACGAGCCAACGCTGGACGCGCCGGAATTCTTCGGTTCCGAGGTGACGCATGACCTTGAGAGGTTCAAGGCCGAGTGCGACGTGATCATTGCCAACCGGTGGAGCGACGATCTGGCCGATGTTGCCGGCAAGGTGTATACCCGCGACCTATTCAAGAGGGATTAGTATTTGTGGCGATTACTGCTGATAAAAAAAAGAGACGGCTGCTCCTTCTGACGAGGAGGTTCCCCTTTAACCGCGGCGAGGTCGCCGCTGAGTCCTATCTCGAGAACGAGATAGGCGTTCTTTCGACCTATTTCGACGAGGTGCTCGCCGTGGGGACCGAGGCGCAGCCGGGTGACGCGCCCACCTGCGCGCTGCCGGGCAATGTGACGCCCCTGGCCTTGGGTTGCGGTAATACCTCCAAGGACAAGGCTTTGCTTGCAGTCAAAGGGATCGCGTTTCCCCTTTTGGGCGGTGCGGACGTTCGTGAGGCCTATGCCACAGAATCCGTTCATGGAATCGGAAAGCGCGTGTTTCGGGGCTACTTTGCCGCGAGGGCGAAGGCAAAGGCGGACGTGCTTGCGGAGGAACTGGTCCGCTTTGGCTTTGAGCCCACGCACATATACAGCTTTTGGCTTTACGACACCGCTTTGGTCGCTGCTTGGCTGACCGGCACGTACCCATGTGCACGCGCCGTTGCGCGTGCACATGGGTACGATCTGTATGCAGATCGTACCCATGTGCATTATTTGCCCTTCCGGGGATACCTCCTATCCAAGCTTTCCGGAGTGCTTCCCTGCTCGAAAGACGGGGAGGAATACATAAACGCGAACTGGCCGGGCCATGAGGGCAAGGTGACGACCTCCTATCTCGGAACGCGGGAGATGCCAGACAAGTCCGGCGAGCCGTTGACCTGCCCGTTGCGGGTCGTCTCGTGCTCGCGTATTGTCGACGTTAAGCGCGTGCCTCTTCTTGCTAAGGCTGTCACCCTTCTTGATGCCGAAGGGCTTCGCGTCGAATGGACCCATTACGGCGACGGCCCACAGCTCGAGGAGGCGAGGGCCGCCTGCTCGTTGCTGACGCACTCCACCGCGAAGTTCGCGGGGGCTTTGCCGAACGACGCGCTTTTGGGGGAGTACGCAGCGAAGCATTTCGACGTCTTCGTGAACGTCTCGTCAAGCGAGGGCCTGCCGCTTTCGATCATGGAGGCCTGCGGATTCGGCATTCCCGTCATCGCCACGGACGTTGGCGGAACCCACGAGATAGTAAGCGATGGCGTCAACGGCTTTCTCCTACCTAGCGACTGTGGACCGGAAGATGTCGCCGCGGCCATAAAGCGATTCGTCTTTTTGGGCAAGGCCGAAGGGTCTTCTATGAGGCGCGCTGCAAGGGCCGTTTGGGAGAGGGACTTCCGTTTGGAGGCCAACGTGGAGGGGCTTGTGCGCTCGCTCGGAGTCGATTACAGAAACGAAGGTGAATGATGGGCCAGATTGCGCAGAAGATGACCATGCTCAAAAGGTGGAGCAAAATGCTCACTGGCAAGACGGCTGTGGCCGTAGAGCAGAGCTTGGGCAGGGCCTATAATGTCGGACAGTTGTCCGGGTACTACAACGATTTGACCGGCAAGGTCACTGGCAGTACTCTGCTCGACGAGGGCGGTGTCCCTGTTAGCGTCATCGCCGGTGGGGCGCGGGTGCATTTCCCCATCGCCATTTTCCAATACGGTTTGGGCTGTTACGACTTGAGCATTCTCAGGTCGGATGAAGTTGAGCGCTTTCTCGACGCACTAAGGGTATGCTCGGATTGGGCGATCGGCGCCCAGCGGGATGACGGCTCTTGGGACGCATTTGGTCCGATAGGCAGCGCTAAGTACTCCGTCTCCTCGATGGCCCAAGGCGAGGGGTGCTCGATGCTGCTGAGGGCCCATGCGGCTTTCGGGGACGAGTGCTATAGAGTTGCGGCGCTGAAAGCTGCCGAGTTCATGCTTATCGACATGGACAATGGCGGCGTGTCGTCGCATGACGGGGGAGAACTGTTCCTGGAGGAGTACCCTCAACGCCCCAGGCGCAGTGTCATGAACGGTTGGGTGTTTAGCCTTTTCGGTCTCTATGACGCATCGTTGGTCGACGCGCGCTTCGCCGGGCCATTCAAGCACTCTGCGGAGACGTTGGCTTGCCATTTGGATGACTACGACGCCGGCTTCTGGTCTTATTACGACATGGAAAAGCGTATCGCCTCTCCCGCCTACCATCATCTACATATAGCGCAGCTCCGCGCAATGGCGGATCTTTCAGGCGACGCAAGGTTCGCGGTGAAGGCCGAGGTATACGAGCGCTATCAGGAATCTCCGGCCAACCGCAGGAAGGCGATTGCTAAAAAGGCGCTGCAGAAGCTGATCGAGAAATCCGATGCGGTGATCGTCCAATGAAGAAGGCCCTCTATATCGTGACCTCGATGGACACCGGCGGGGCCGAGACGGTATTCATGAAGTATTACCGGGCTTTGGACAAGTCGCGCTATCAGCTCGACTTCTGTGTGTCGTCCGACGTGCCGGGCTTTTACGACGCCGAAATCGAGTCGATGGGCGGCAGAATTGTGCACACAGTCAAGAAGACCGAGGCCGGGCCGGTCGCTTCGTTCAAGCGGCTCATGCAGATAGCCCGGGACGGCGGTTATTGCTGTGCTGTCAGGTCGTCTCAGCACAGCCTTTCCTGTCTTGATTTGCTCGCCATGAGATTCGGAGGCGTGTCCAGAACCATATTCAGGTCAAGCAACACGGGTACAGTTTCGAACAGCAAAAAGGAGACCCTGCTGCACAATCTTTTCAAGCCCCTTGTCAGGGTTGCGGCGACCGACTTCGCCGCCCCGTCTACCGAGGCGGGCGTCTACATGTTCGGCAAGGCGGGGGTATCGGGGCCGCGTTTCCATCTCATGAAGAACGCGCTCAACCTCGAGGACTACGCCTATGACGCTTCGACACGGGACGATGTTAAGCGCGAACTGGGCGTTCCTGCCGAGTCCTATGTCGTCGGGCACGTCGGGAGGTTCAGTGAGCAGAAGAACCACCTCTTCCTTGTCGATGTTTTTGCTGAAATCGCCCGGAGAAGGCCAGACGCCGTCCTCATTCTCGTCGGCAAAGGCGAGACACGCACGGCCGTTGAGAGGCGCGTTGCCGAGCTCGGATTGACCGATAGGGTGGTGTTTGCCGGGGTTAGGAGCGATGTCCGCCGTCTCTATTCGGCTATGGACGTCTTCATCTTCCCCTCTGTCTACGAAGGCCTGCCGAACGTCGTCGTCGAGGCGCAGGCAAACGGACTCCCTTGCGTGATTAGCGACTCCATCACGCGGGAGGTTGGCATTTGCGAGAACGTCGTTTACAAAAGTCTGGGCGACGCTCTGGACGAATGGGCCGACGCCGCGCTCTCCGCGGATCGCATAGGGTCAAGCGCCAGTGCGAGGGATTTGAAAGGCTCGGGCTATGAAATCAATTCGGAGCTTCCCGGTTTCGTGAGGCTGGTATTCGGATGAACTTTATCGAAACATCGCTTTTCTACTTTCTTGTCGTTTTGCTTTCAGCGGCGCTTGCGCGCATGTCGGAAAACGGCAAGAGTAAGGCTGGGCTGGTCGCTGCCGTGGTTCTTCTTACCGCCGTCGGGGGCTTGAGGTCGTATGCGGTTGGGCAGGATACCCTGGGTTATAAAGAGGGAATCGAGTACTTCTACGCGTATGGGACCACGATGTGGAACCATACGTTCAGCGTTCCGTACGGTGTCTTCACAAGTGCGGTGCTCCATATCTGTAACAATTACTCGTTCTTGCTCGTCGTCGAGTCGCTGATCACCAACGCCTTTTTTGCTTTCAGGCTTTGGGATTTTAGACGAACGGCATCGCTCTCGTTTGCGATGTTCGTCTATACGGCAACGGTGTTCCCGCTGTCTATGTGTCTGACGTGCCAGATGATTGCAGTCTCGCTGGTTTTCTACGCAACCAGGTTTTTAGAACAGAATAAGCCGTTGCTTTTTTGCGCTTGGTGGGCTGTTGGCGCTCTTTTGCACGCGTCCGCCCTGATAGGGGTCCTATTCCTCATCTACTACCTATTTTCCAACAAAAGCAAGAGCCGATCGCAGTTCGCCGCGAAGATGCTTGCATCGGTTGCCCTGCTGTTCCTGGCAGCTTATGCGGGCTCTAAGCTCGTCGACCGGTATGCGCGTTACTCCGTGAACGAATCGAGCATCGGGTTGATGGTTTTTGCGCAGGCGACCGTCCTCGCGATCGCATATTTCGTCAGCCGCGAAACTGCGAATGTTGCCCCGGTTGAGAGCGACGGAACGTCGCGGCTCAAAGCCAACCGGATGCCGCTCGTGTTTTACGCTTTAGGCATTTTGGCTTCGGCGTCCTCTTATGTGATTGCCAACGCCGGCCGCATAGCCTATTACTTCACCGTATTAGGCCCCGTGATTTTCGGAGGCTTCGTGAAGGACGCTCGGAAAATAAAAGCCCGTTTTTGTCTTGGCTGTTTTCTAGTTGTCTGGTTCCTTTTCTACGCCTTTTATGCCTATCTGCTTCATACCGGGCTTGGTATCGAGTCTTATTCGTTCGTCTGGATGGGGTAAATAGTGCCCGAAACCGTTTCGGGCATATACGAGCAAAGTCTACGTTGGTGGTTTGCATACGCCCAGGGCTTGTTCCATGTGTAGCGCAGAGAATTAAAAAGTAAAACGCTTTGTTTAAGCTCGGACTTAAGGAAATTGTATATATGGAAAGCAAAATTAAAAAATACCTAAGTGACCCGTGGATGGCCTACTGTGCCTTTACGTCGAAGGGTCTAACGAAATGGGTTTCCGACAGGACGCACCTTCGATTGATGCATCGCGCCAAGTTGGGCATGTGGCCTAGCATAGACTCGCCGGTGACCTTCACTGAGAAGATGCAGTGGCTGAAGCTTAACGATCACAACCCTGCGTACACGACCATGGTCGACAAGTACCGCGCTAAGGACCTCATTGCCTCGCGTGTGGGCTCCGAGCACGTGGTCAAGACGTTGGGCGCCTGGAATTCCGCTGATGACATCGATGTGAGTGGGCTACCGGAGAAGTTCGTACTCAAAACGAACCACGACTGCGGCGGCGTGCTCATCTGCACTGACAAGGGACACTTCGATCTCAACAGTGCCAAGGACTTTTTTCGGGGTCATTTGAAGCAGAATTATTTTTACGGGTGCAGGGAATGGCCTTACAAGAACGTGAAGCCCGTCGTGTTCGCCGAGGAGTTCTTGGAGAGCGAGGGCGATAATGCCCGTGATGAAGACGATAACTGGGAAGGCATCGACGAGTTCGACTTCTTCTGCTTTGACGGGGAACCCCGGCTGATTTCTTATTGTCACGGGGACAAGAACGATTCTGAGAAGAGGTACAACGATTTCTACGACACTGAGTGGAATCTGCTGCCTTTGGCGATGGGATACGCGAGTTCCGAAGAGACGATCCCTGCCCCGGAGCAGCTCAGCGAGATGCTCGAGCTATCAAGGAAACTGAGTGACGGTGTACCTTTCTTGAGGGTCGACCTCTTCATCTGCAAGGGGCGCGTTCTCGTCGGCGAGCTGACTTTCTACCCGTGGGGCGGGTTTACGCCTTTCAGCCCCGCTGAGGCGGAGAGGACGTTGGGGCAAATGGTTTCTTTGCCCCAACGTGAAAACGAGGAATGATGGCAAACGAAAGCTGCATTCAGTGCGTGCGCATGGATAATCAGCCAGTAAGCGCGCTCCGGCGTTTCTTCATGGAGGTTTAGTATGTCCGACACAAAAGACCTCCGGGCGAGGTCGGCAAGCGCGGCAAAGTGGTCTCTGGCAACCGAGATTATCGCCAAAATCATCTCGCCTATCTCGCAGCTCGTCTTAGCGAGGCTGCTGGCGCCAGAGGCGTTTGGCATGGTGGCGACCGTCACCATGGTAGTGAGCTTTGCCGACATGTTCGCGGACGCCGGGTTCCAGAAGTACCTGGTGCAACACAGCTTCCGAGACAAAAAAGACCTGCATGCCAACGCTAACGTGGCCTTTTGGACGAACTTCGGCATATCGGTGGTCCTGTGGTGTCTCATTGCCATATTCAACGATCCGGTGGCCACCTTCGTGGGCAATCCGTCGCTGGGCTTTCCCTTGGCCGTGGCCTGCCTCTCTCTCCCGTTGACGTCGTTTTCGAGCATTCAGATGGCGTTGTTCCACCGTAATCTCGATTTCAAGTCGCTTATGCCGGTGAGACTGACGTCGACCTTACTTAACTTCGGCTCGACGCTTGTACTGGCGTTTATGGGATTTGGTTACTGGTCGCTTATCGTTGGCACTTTGGCGGCGAATATTGTAAATGCAGTGGGGCTGACTCTGCTGTCTGAGTGGAAACCGCGTTTTTTCTACTCCTTCAACATGCTGAAGGCTATGTTCTCATTCAGCGGATGGACGCTTTTGGAGTCGTTCACCATATGGCTTTCCTCTTGGGCGGGCACCTTTATCGTGGGGCATTTCCTGGGTGCGGCTGAGTTGGGATATTACAAGACGCCGGTCACCTTTGTGAGCGGGTGCTTCGGGATTATCACGAACGCTACGACGCCCATCTTGTTCTCGTCACTTTCGCGCCTTCAGTTTGATCGGGAAGAATACGTTGCTTATCTGCGACGCTTCCAGTTCATGGTGGCATTGTTCCTGTTGCCGTTGTCTGCGGGTATCTTCGTATTCCGCGAGCCTTTGGTGGCCCTGTTGCTCGGCGATCAGTGGGGCGAGGCGACGCTCATGTTCGGGTTGTATGGGCTGGTGCAGGGGCCGATGGTGCTGCTCTCATACTACAGCAGCGAGATGTATCGCTCTCTTGGTAAACCGCGCGTGTCTACGCTTGTGCAGGTGATGTACCTCGTGTTGATGACGCCGCTTATGACCGTGGCGGCTATGCAAGGGTTCGATGCCGTCGTGTGGGCTGATGCGGGATTGAGGATCCTTTTGATTGCTATCAACCAAGTGGTCACATATTTCGTGGTTGGCCTTTCGTTTGGGCGCACTTTGTTGTCGCTCAAGGAGCCCATTTTCTGCACATCGATGATGTGCGCATTTGCATGGGTGACGTATGGACTCGCATCTAGCAACTGGCTTGGCGTCGGGTTGGACATTGTAGGGTGCGTCGTTGTCTATTTCGCGATTTGCTTTGCTTTGCCCAAGAGTAGGAGGGTGCTGCTGAAGCTGGTCAAGGGCGGCGGCTTTAAAACGTTTTGAGGTCTGTAATTAACTTGTTGGGAGTTCCATCTCAGGACTTCCTTAAAACGAAAGAGTGGGGTATATATGCAGGATAGAAAAGTCCTCGTCACTGGCGCCGCCGGCTTCATCGGGGCGTTTCTGGTGAAGCGGCTGCTCGAAACCACCGACGACGCGATCATCGGTCTGGACAACGTGAACAGCTACTACGACCCTGGCATCAAAGAGGCTCGCCTGCGAATGCTGGCGGAGGTGGACAAGGCGGGGCGTTTCGCCTTCGTGCGCGGCGACCTGTGCGATGCCGCGTTGATAGAGCGCCTGTTCGCTGAGAACGGCTTCGACGTTGTGGTGAACTTGGCTGCCCAGGCGGGTGTGCGGTATTCCATTGAGAACCCGAGGGCTTACATCGACTCGAACCTGATTGGATTCTTTAACATTTTGGAAGGATGCCGTCATCACCCGGTGAAGCACCTGGTGTACGCGAGTTCGAGTTCGGTTTATGGCGGCAACGAGAAGGTTCCCTTCAGCGAGGAGGACCGCGTAGACTCCCCCGTGAGTTTGTATGCTGCCACCAAGAAGAGCAATGAACTCATGGCCGCGGCCTACTCCAAGCTCTACTCCATCCCGGCCACGGGTCTGCGCTTCTTTACGGTGTACGGGCCCATGGGAAGGCCCGACATGGCGTACTTCGGCTTCACCGAGAAGTTGCGTCGTGGCGATACGATTAAGATTTTCAACATGGGCGATTGTAAGCGCGACTTTACGTACGTGGACGATATTGTGGAGGGCGTGCGCAGGGTCATGGACGGCGCTCCTGAGGTCAAGATCGGTGCTGATGGTTTGCCAATTGCCGCTCATCGCGTGTATAACATCGGCAATTCGAATCCCGAGAACCTGCTGGACTTCGTGGACACCCTGCAGCGTGTGCTGGTTGAGGAGGGCGTGCTCCCCGCCGATTACGATTTCGAGGCGCATAAGCAGCTCGTTCCTATGCAGCCTGGTGACGTGCCTGTAACCTATGCGGATACTGGCGCCTTGGAGCGCGATTTTGGTTACAAACCCGCAACGCCGCTCGAGGACGGTCTTCGTGAATTCGCGAAGTGGTATCGCGAGTTCTACGGGAATTAGCTGGGTGATAGCAATGTCGAATGTATACAGCAGTGACCGTATTCGCTTTGGGGGGGGGTCTATTCTCTCAAACCATGCTTTGAGGTTTGTTTGGCTACTTCGAAAGTGCCAGAATTCGCACAATCCTTTATGGCATCTTTTTCGAAAGAGGATGGCTTGCAAATATGGTCTCGAGATCGCGCCTGCCACCTCGATTGGCGAAGGCTTGTATCTGGGTCACGCTTTTGGCATTACGGTAAACCCGAATGCCGTTATCGGTCGCAACTGCAATATGCACAAAGGTGTGACAATTGGTCGGGAAAACCGCGGCAAACGAAAAGGTGCGCCTGTTCTTGGCGATTGCGTTTGGCTTGGTGTCAACTCAACTATTGTTGGTGGCGTTCGTTTAGGCAACGACGTTCTCGTTGCACCGAACACTTATGTTAACTGCGACGTACCAAGCCATTCGATTGTGATTGGGCACCCATGCAAAATCATTTCTCGAGATGGGGCAACAGACGAATATATAAACAACAGGGTCTGAATAATAAAATCGGTTTTACATGTCTTATCCAGGATAGAGGGGGGATCGTCTTCGCTAATTACAGCGAGTTAGCGACTCAGTGAGCTTTGGCGCGCTCTGATGCGAGCGGAAGGTGAAGCAAACTGGAACGGGTAGTAGATTCCCAGAAGCTATATGCAACGTGAGTGTCAAAGATAGCGCGTCTTAACGCATAACCCTGCATTCCTCCTTTCACCGACTGGCAAAACGATTTACACCTAATTGTCGACATTACCCACGCGATTTATCTTTGCCCCCGCATCGATCTCGCTAAACTAATAACTGTCGCTACCAGGGCATTTTCTGGTGCACATTCTATTGGCTCCTGCGAAGATCGGAGCGGGTATGTTTGCTGCCGAGTCCTACACCAGCCGTCATTACATTGCGATTGTTGCCATGGCCTTCCTATGCGTTTTGCTGGGCGGGCCTTCTTATGCCGCGGGCGCGGAGAGCCTCATCATCGCGGGCGCGACGTACTACGAGCCGGGCGTGTCGGGTCCTGGCTGGGCCTGGACCGATGCCGACCACCTGGAGCTTAACGGCTACGCGGGCGAGGCAATCGGCGCCGACGGCGACCTGGTGCTGACGCTTGCCGGGCAGAACTCCGTGACGGAGTCGCATGCGCCCGATGCGGACATCACGCTGTGCGGCATGGAGGTGTGGGGCAAC
>CABUUK010000041.1 GCA_902494765.1 uncultured Collinsella sp. | reverse complement strand
CTCGCCCGTTGTCTCCGCCGCGCAAACGGACACACCTGCGTTCGCGCCAGCGAACGGCGACACGACGATATCGGCCCGAGCGCGGTCTGACGCAATGTCAACCCCCTCAGGCGGCTGTCCCGAAATCGGCATGTCGGAATAGAGCGCCACGCGCCCGCCCGAAAGCAGCCGCGCTGACACTCGCTTGATGGCCTCGGGATTCGAAACGGCGAGCCCCACACGGCGCGCCCACGTATCCACCGCCCACACGCCGCGGACGTCAGTCGCCGTGGTGATAACGGGGATGACCCCTGCCACGCGTGCCACAGTTTGCGCCAGCTCGTTCGCACCGCCCAAATGCCCCGACAAAAGCGGGACGGCAAAGCGCCCCGCCTCGTCGATCGCCACAACCGCGGGATCGTTTGCCTTCGAGGCGACATACGGCGCGATAGCCCGCACGGCGATGCCCGCCGCGCCCACGAACAGAAGCGCGTCCGACGCTTCCCACGCGAGCGCCGTCCATGCGCGCAGGTCGACCTTCCCCTCGCCGAACCCGCGCGAAACGGAAACGTCCCAGCCAGGGTCATCTTCACCTGTCTGCGCGCAATCGGAAAGCGCGCGTGCGGTGCGCTCCGCCAACGCATACCCCCTCTCAGTGAACGCTATGCAGGAAACCCTCATCTAGCGCACCACCATCGTCGAGAAGTAGCTGCCCCGATCGGGCACATCGTCAAGCGAGCGGTACACGCGCTCGCCCGGAAGCCCACAGTCCTCTACAAGCTCGGCACCGTCGAAGGCGCCCTCCTCGCAAAGAAAGCGCTTCGTGTCCGCAAGCGAGCGGCGCGCCTTCATGACCACCTTCGTCCCCGGCCAGCCGATTGCGCGGCCCACCCCATACAGAACGCCTTTACTCATACGTCGCCCCCAATTCCCCGATAACTGCATCGGCGCCCGACGTGCGGAAAAGCTCGCGGCGCTCGGCGTCGAACACGACCGCGGCGATGTCGCATGCGCCCGCCGCGCGGCAGCGCAACCTGTCCTCGATTGCCGCAGCGAGCGAGGCGCGCGCAGCGTCCCCCACGCCGGCGGCCTCGATTACCTCGAGCGCCGCCGTGGTCGTGACCGACGACATGATCTCGCGCACGATCTTCGCGCCCGCGCCGGCCATGGCCGCGTGGGCGGCCAGAATCTCCGCGCGGCAGTCGGCGGTACGCGAATGGGTGTCCATGATGCCGCCCGCGACCTTCACTAACTTGCCGATGTGTCCTACAAGAAGGACATTGGTGAATCCCTCGCGAACGCAGCAATCAATCGCATCGCCCACAAAGTTGGAGATGAAGACCACCGGCGCACCGTTTAGGTGGAAATGCCCCGAGATGAACTGCCCGCCGTAGTTGCCGGGCGTGAGCACGACTCCGCGCCGCCCCATAGCCGCATGCTGCCGGATCTCGAGCTCGATGCTGTCGCGCAAGGCAGCGAGGCTGCGCGGCTCGACGATGCCCGTCGTGCCCAGGATGGAGATGCCGTCCTCTATCCCCAGGTGCGGGTTGAAGGTCTTTTCGGCAAGGGCAACACCCTCGGGTACCGAAATCGTTACAGCAATATTTCCAGAAAAGCCGTGCGCGGCGCACACCTCGCGCACCGCCGAAGTGATCATCGCGCGCGGCGTCGCGTTGATGGCGGCCGCCCCCACCGGCTGCTCGAGCCCGGGCAACGTCACGCGCCCCACGCCCACGCCGCCATCGACGGAAACTTCCGATTCGCGCGTGGGCACGCCCTTGCTGCCCGCAGCGCCCGTGCCCGACCCCGCATGTTCCACGCGCGCGTACACGAGCACGCCGTCGGTCACATCGGCATCGTCGCCTGCGTCCTTTCGCACGGCGCACTGGGCGCACCCCTCGCCGATGCATGCGTCGACCACGTCCGTCTCGACGGGCAGCCCGCCGGGGGTGACGATCGACACGCGGCCCACGGTCTTTCGTGACAAGAGCATCTCGCAGGCCGCCTTCGCCGCGAGCGCGGCGCAGCTCCCCGTAGTGTAGCCGCAGCGCAGGCGGGTCGTCCCAGTATATATGTAGTGCTCGAAGGCCACGCTAGCTGCTCGCCTTCCGATAGCCCGTGGCAAACGAAGGGTCGTAAAGCTTGCTGCGCTCGTACGACTCCGCTTGCGCGCCGTCGTGCGCAAGCCCGCCGCGAGCTCCGAGCACGCGGCCCACCACCACGAGCGCCGTGCGGTCGATGCCCTCTCGCGCGCCCGCATCAGCGAGCGTGCCCACTGTGCATCGCACCACGCGCTCCTCAGGCCAGGTCGCCTTGTACACGAGCGCCGCCGGCTCGTCGGAGCTGCGGCCCGCGGCCAAAAGCTCGGCGGAAAGCTCGGCGAGCATACCCGAGCTCAGGAAGATGACCATGGTCGAGCCGCTTTCCGCCATGGTGCGCATGCCCTCGCCCGCGGGCATGGGGGTGCGTCCGGAAAGCCGCGTGATCACGACCGACTGGCTGATTCCCGGCAGCGTGTATTCCTGGCGAAGTGCCGCCGCGGCACCGCAAAAGCTCGACACGCCGGGCACCACCTCGTAGTCCACGCCGCGCGCGTCGAGCGCGTCCATCTGCTCCTGGATGGCGCCGTACAGGCACGGGTCGCCCGTGTGCAGGCGCACCACTTCCTCGCCCCGCGCATCTGCCGCGCACATCACGTCGAGCACTTCCTCCAAGGTCATGTACGCGCTGTCGTAGACGATGCAGGATTCCTTGCACTCAGCGAGCAGCTCGGGGTTCACAAGGCTTCCCGCCCAAACGACCACGTCGGCCGCGCGCAGAAGGCGCGCCCCGCGCAGCGTGATAAGGTCGGCGGCGCCCGAGCCTGCGCCAACGATATGAATCATCCGAGCCTTCCCTTCCCGTTTCTCATCGCAACCGTTTACGCCGCCATTCGCGCAGCGGGCAAAACACGGCGCCCGCAGCGGCAATCGGCGCAAATACGCAGGCAGGAGGCGCAATGCCGCCCACCCTGGCTTTGACACGTTCACAAGTGCACACTATCATAGTAAAAGTTTCGGCAACGAGCATATGACAATCGGATAAAAGGAAATGACCGGCGCGGCGCCCGCACAGCCCGCGCTGGCTTGCGGAGGGAACCAGGTGGGAATCCTGGGCAAGGGACATTACTGTATAGGACGCGCGGGCGAACCGCCTCGCGCCCCAAGCCAGACTGCTTCGCCTTTTCCTCACGGCATCGCCGTGGCGTTAGCTCCTTGTGAACCCCGAGGGGTGCGCTTTTCTTTCGCTTGTGCCGACAAGCAACTGTCGCCGGGGGACCGGCAAACCGAGGAAAGGAAAAACCATGTCCGACCAGATGTCACGCCGCGGCTTCATGGGCGCCGCAGCAACCGGAGCCGTCGCGCTCGCCGGAGTCGCGCTCGCGGGCTGCTCCAACACCTCCGCGAGTTCCGAGAAATCGAGTGAAAAGGAGAAGGCCGTGAAGCCGGTCATCCTCGTCACGAGCTTCGGCACGAGCTACAACGACTCGCGCCACATCACCATCGGCGCCATCGAAGACGCTATCCGCGAGAAGTACTGGCAGGACTACGACATCCGCCGCGCCTTCACCGCGCAGATCATCATCGACAAGCTGAAGAAGCGCGACGGCATCACGATCGACAACATGACCGAGGCGCTCGACCGCTGCGTGGAAGACGGCGTGAAGGAAATCGTCGTGCAGCCGACGCATCTCATGGGTGGCCTGGAATACACCGACGTGAAAGACGAGCTCGACAAGTACGCCGACAAGTTCGACAAGATCTCGCTCGGCGACCCGCTGCTCACCTCCGACGACGACTACAAGAAGGTGGCCGCAGCCATTAAGGAGAACATGGCGTCCTTCGACGACGGCAAGACGGCGCTGTGCCTCATGGGTCACGGCACCGAAGCCGATTCCAACGCCGACTATGCCAAGATGCAGGAAGTGTTTAAGAACGAGGGCTTGACGCAGTTCTTCGTCGGCACCGTCGAGGCTGAACCGACCTGCGAGGATGTTATCGCCGCCGCGAGCGCCGCAGGCTACAAGAAGGCCGTGCTCGCGCCGTTCATGGTGGTCGCGGGCGACCACGCGAACAACGACATGGCAGACGAGACCGACCCCGACAGCTGGGCTGCGAAGTTCGTGGCCGCCGGCTTCGAAGTGACGTGCCTGCTCCAGGGTCTGGGACAGAACGTCGCGGTCGACGAAATCTACGTCTCGCACGTGGACGACGCCATCGCCAAGCTGTAAACTCGCCGCGCACGGGGGCGCCGGTCGCGTCCCCGTGCAACGGGCATGCGCCTTCCCCGACTGACGGCGCATGCCCGTTGCATTCGCATCCCGTCAGCCCACCGCACGGCGCGGGCGGTCGAAGCGATTGAAAGGAACCCCCTCCATGTTGAAGAAAACCCTCGCCTTCGCCCTGTCAGCGGCGCTTTTCGCGTTCTCGCTCGCCGGCTGCGGCGGAAATTCAATCGACAGCGCAAAGGCAAGCGATGCCGATTCCCAGGAAAAGACCGAACAGGCGGCCGATGCGCCCGAGGGCGCAAGCGCTGCCCCCATCACCGCCGACAAGGTGGCCGACGGCACCTATCCGATCACCGTAGATTCCAGCTCGAACATGTTCAGGATTGTGGACGCCCAGCTCATCGTGGAAAACGGCTCCATGCACTGCGTGATGACGCTTTCCGGCACGGGCTACGGCAAGCTCTTCATGGGCACGGGCGACGAGGCTGCCGCCGCGAGCGAGGCCGACTTCATCCCCTATGTGGAAAACGCGGAAGGCAAGTACACCTACGACGTGCCCGTTGAAGCGCTCGACGAGGACACCGCCTGCGCCGCGTGGAGTATTAGAAAAGAGCAGTGGTACGACCGCACGCTCGTGTTCGAATCCGCCGGCGTCGATCTGCGCGCCGACGCACTGAAGTAACGCCATGCGGTCGATTCTTCCCAAGGGGGAAAGCAGGAAGCGTCGCAGCATCGCGGTGCGCGCGATCGCCTGCGTTCTCGTCGCCCTGCTCGCGCTTCCCTTCGCGGGGTGCAGTGCGAGCCCGAACGCGACCGGTGGCACGGCAGGCTCTCAGGAATACACTGTGAGCGTCTCGCTCTCCGGTGGGTCAGGGCGCGCAAGCATCGCCTCACCCACCACAATTGTGAAGGATGGCGACACCTACACCGCGACGGTCACCTGGTCGAGTTCGAACTACGACAAGATGACCGTCGACGGCGTGGACTACGCGCCCGTAAACGACGGCGGCAACTCCACGTTCGAGATACCCGTCACGCTCGACGAGGACATCGCCGTGTCGGCCGAGACCGTCGCCATGTCAACGCCGCACACCATCGACTACACGCTCCACTTCGATTCATCCACCATGAAGGAGAAATCGGGCGACGAAGCAAGCGGCGGCTCCCCTGCGGGAACGGCTTCAAACGCCGCGGCCGACTTCCACAACGCCGATTTGGGCTGCAGCTGGAAGCCGACGGGGACGCTTCAGCTTGAATACGCCGAGCACTTCACTGTCGACGAGTACGAAGGCGGCCTGCGGCTTATCTGCATTTCGAACGGGGAGCGCTTCCTCGTGGTGCCGCAAAATGCAAAGGTACCTGATGGGTTGAGCTCCGACATCGCGGTCATAAGGCGCCCCGCCGACAAGGTGTACCTCGTGTCGTCGGCGACGATGTGCCTGGTCGACGCGCTCGATGCGAACGACAATATCATTATGTCGGGCACGAAGGCCGACGATTGCTCGGTCGCGGGCTTCAAAAGCGCACTCGAAAGTGGGGCGATCGCCTACGGCGGCAAGTACAGCGCGCCCGACTACGAGCGATTATCGGCCTCGGGCTGCACGCTCGCCATCGAGAACACTATGATCAACCACACGCCCGATGTGAAGGAAAAGCTGCAGAAGCTCGGACTCGTCGTGCTCACCGAACAGTCGTCGAGCGAGCCCGAAGCACTCGGGCGCGTCGAGTGGATTAAGCTTTTCGGCGTCCTGTTCGACAAGGAAGACGAGGCCGCGCACCTGTTCAACGAGCAGAAGGCCCGCGTCGAGCAAACGTCGAGGCTTGCGTCGTCAGGTAAAACCGTGGCGTATTTCTACATTAACTCGAACGGGGCCGCCGTCACGCGGCGGGCGGGCGACTACGTGGCGCAGATGATCGAGCTTGCAGGCGGCAACTACGCGCTCGATGACGCGCAGACGGCGTCGACGTCAGGTTCGTCAGTAACGCTCGAAATGGAGCGCTTCTACGCGACGGCGAAGGATGCCGACATCATCGTCTACAACGGCACCATCGACGAATCGGTTGCCACCTTAAACGACTTCGTAAGCAAAAACGCGCTATTGTCGCAGTTCAAAGCCGTGAAGAACGGCAACGTCTGGGTCACAAGCGCCGACATGTACCAGCAGATGACTTCTACCGCCGACATTATCGACGAGCTGCACGGGGCGTTCACCGGCGATGACGCGAGCGACTTCCATTATCTGAGGAAGCTCGGCTAGCACCATGAGAAGCCGACTTTCCATGGCATACGACGAATCGGGGCGCGTCGCACGGTGTCGCGTCGTGACGGCGCTGCTCGCTGTTGTCCTCATCGTGCTCGTCGGGGCCAACCTGTGCATCGGGAGCGTGCTCGTGCCCGCAGACCACATCCCCGGCATCCTTTCGGGCGGCGCGGCCAATTCCATGGAAAGCCAAGTCATCTGGGAGATTCGCCTGCCGCGCGTGCTTTCAGCCGTGCTTCTCGGCGGGGCACTTTCGCTTTCCGGGTTCCTGCTGCAGACGTTTTTCAACAACCCCATCGCCGACCCGTTCATCTTGGGCGTCTCCTCGGGCGCAAAGTTCGTCGTCGCGCTTACGATGATCGCACTTCTGGACGCGAACCAGGCCATGTCCTCGCCGGCCATGGTGGCCGCAGCGTTTCTGGGATCGCTTATCACCATCGGCTTCGTGCTCCTCATCGCACGGCGCATAAGTTCCATGGCCATGCTCATCGTGGCGGGCGTCATGGTGGGATACATCTGCTCGGCGGCGACGAACTTTCTCATCGCCTTCGCCGACGACCAGTCCATCGTGAACCTGCACAACTGGTCTTTGGGTAGCTTCTCGGGTTCGAGCTGGGACGACATCGCGGTCATCGCGGTCGTGGTGATCACCGTGAGCGCATGCGTATTCGCGATATCGAAGCCCCTTTCCGCCTTCCAGCTGGGAGAAGCCTACGCGAAAAGCGTCGGCGTGAACGTCGCACGCTTCCGCGTGGTGCTCGTCCTTCTAGCGAGCATGCTCTCCGCCTGCGTGACCGCGTTCGCTGGTCCGGTGTCGTTCGTAGGCATCGCGGTTCCGCATCTCGTTAAGTCGGCGCTGAAGTCGTCGAAGCCCATCCGCGTGATTCCTGCGTGCTTCTTGGGAGGCGCCATCTTCTGCGCGGGCTGCGATTTGATCGCGCGCACGCTGTTCTCCCCCGTCGAGCTTTCCATCAGCGCCGTCACCGCCATCTTCGGCGCGCCGGTGGTTATCGCACTCATGTTGAAGAAGCGGGTGAGGTAGATGGGGAAATTCGTGCCGCAGCCCAAAACGCTCGGAAGGGACATTCCGTGCTTAGACAGTCCTAAGCTCGCACGAAAGCGCCAGAAGGCACTTTCGGCTCGTGCGGAACTGCACGCGGAACGCCTCCTCCGAGCGGAGTCGAACCTCGAAACCCCGGTCGAAACGCAGGCTGACGGAGCGCCGTTTTTCCGCATAAGCGACCTGTCGGCGGGCTACGACAAGAAGGTCGTAGTCGAAGGCGTCGATCTGGAGGTTCGCGCGGGCGACGTCGTGGCGCTCATCGGGCCGAACGGCTCGGGCAAGTCGACCATCTTGAAAACCATCACGCGCCATCTGGCACCGCTTGCCGGCGCGGTCGAGCTCGACGGGCGGGAGATTTCCCGATGGAAGACGGCGGAATTCGCAAGGAACCTTGCCGTTATGCTGACAGATCGCCCCCGGACCGAGCTCCTCACCTGCCGCGATATCGTAGAGGCGGGAAGACATCCCTACACCGGGCGAATGGGCACACTCTCGCCCGACGACCATAGTCGGGTCGACGAGGCAATGAAAACCGCACATGTGGAAGAGCTCGCCGAGCGCGACTTCATGCAGATAAGCGATGGGCAACGCCAGCGCGTCATGCTCGCACGCGCCATCGCGCAGGATCCGCGTGTGCTCGTGCTCGACGAGCCCACGTCGTATCTCGATATCCGCTACCAGATCGACCTGCTGCGAATACTTCGCCACCTTGCGAAATCGCGGAATGTGGCTGTCATCATGTCCATCCACGAACTCGAGCTCGCGCAGAAAAGCGCCGACAAGGTGATTTGCGTGAAGGACGGCCGGGTCTTCCGCGCCGGCGCACCCGAGAACATATTCACGCGCGAGACAATTGGCGAGCTCTACGGCCTTCAGCATGGCACCTTCAACGAGCGCTTCGGCAGCGTGGAAATTGGGCGCCCACACGGTGATGCGCACACGTTCGTCATCGCCGGCGCAGGTACGGGGTCGGCTGTGTTTCGCCAGCTCATCCGGCAGGGCAAGGCGTTCTACGCGGGCGTTCTGCACGAAGGGGACATCGACTGCGAGCTCGCGCGCGACCTGGCGACGGAATGCGTGGCCGAGCGCGCCTTCGAGCCGATCGGGGATAAAACCATAGCCCGCGCCAAAGAGCTCCTCGTCCACTGTGCGCGCCTTATCGTGTGCCCCGCCGCCTTCGGCACCATAAACGCCCGCAACGCAGAGCTCGTCGAATTCGCACGCTCGCATGGTATCGAGGTCATGCGAGCGTGCGAAGGTGCATCGGAGGATTCCCAATTGGAGTGGGAAGGATAAACTGGACTTTCATTTAAGGATCCTAAGGCTACAGCTCCTACGCCGGCGAGGTCTCCAAGGCGCCGGAGAACCTCGTGAACAGGAATTTCCACGCCGACGAGCTCAACTAGGCCTAATCCAAACGAGATTCCAGACTCGACAGGCCATTGAGGGTCAGATCGTTGGCGACCTCAGAGACGCGCTCAATAGGAACCGAGCCGTCAGACAGCGCCCACGTGCGATAGATACCGATAATACCCGACAGCAAAAACGCCAGATAGTAGTCGAACATCTCGTCCTTGAGACCTTGGGGCAGCAGATCGCGCTCGGCAATCTCGTGCTCGAGCGGTGCACGAAGACGAGCCATAAAATCATCGAGCGGTATGTTCTCGATCAGCTGACGATTGAGCACGAGGTTGTTGCACAGCGCCTCGTTAACGGTTTTAAAGAAGGTCGCCGCCGCGCCAAGGGCGCGCTCGTTGGTGTCGCCGTCCATGGAAGCAAGCGTTTTCTCGACCGAGTCGACAATCATCTCCACAACATCGACGGCAATGGCATCGAGCAGGCCGTCAACCGTACCAAAGTGAACGTAAAAAGTCTTGCGGTCGACATTGGCCTCGCGCGCGATGGCACTCACCGTAATGTCTGCCAACGGCTTTTCCATGAGCAGGCGCTCGAAAGCAGAAAGGATGGCATTGCGGCTGCGAACGATGCGGCGGTCAAGACGCGGTTTGCTGGTTGCCATGGGCGTGTCCCTTCGATATGCGAGCATTCATCAACAGATGAGAGATAATCTACGTAAGAGGATTATCCCCCATACGGCACAAATATGCCCCGCGTCATGAAGAACGCACGACTGCCCTACTGCGACTTAGGATGCTTCTTCTTATTAAGTGCCGACGGAGATACGCGAATACCATCGCCTGTCTGGCGCACATAGGCTTTATGAGCCGGCTTAGCGGTCCCAGAAGCCTTCTGAGCGTGCTTCCTGGGATCAACGGTAACAGCATTCGTGGGGTGCGGCTTAGTGGGCGCAGAGGGCGTCTGAGGCGTGCGGCCGAGCTTGCGCATCACACGATCCCAGCGCGCATGGATGCTCTCGTTGTGGGCGCTCTTAAGTCCCAGCAGAGGCGCAGCCAAAATGGTAGGGGCAATAAACGTAATGAGACGCCACAGCAGATAGCCGGCGGTCGAAGCCGACCCAAAGAAATGAACCAAGAACAATGCAAAGCCGCCCTCAGCGCCACCAGTTCCACCGGGCAAGGGGACCGCAGAGCTCAGCAACTGGACAAAGGCGCTCGCGGCCATGACCGAGAAAAAGTCGACCTCGTGGTGGCCAAAGGCAAGCATTAGGAAATACGGAACCAGATAGAAAAACGCGAGCTGCAGCATGGTGATAAACACAGTGAGCAGCATGGAAGAAAAATGTCCGGCTGAAAGCTTGAACTTCTCGGAGAAGGAGTAGATCTCGCCATCGACAAACGTGCGCCATCCCTCGATCTTAGTGGCCGAGACACCAATGCGCTCAAGCCAATTGATGATGCAGTGGGCGACGCGCGTGACGGTCTTAGGCATGAGCGCGACGGCGAAGATGCCAAGCAAGATGCAGCAGTGCCCACCAAAGCTAAAGACGCACAGCAGCGTCATGTCGCCATAGCGCTCGGCAAAAAACGGCATGCGAGCAAGCAGTAGGATAGCGCCCCAGGCAACGAGGCCAAACTGATACACGATAAAGCGCGTGAATTGCGTGGCTCCGGCCTCGCCGACATTTTGGCCCGCCTTGGTCAGGCGGTAGATCTGAGCAGGAGTCGAGCCCATCATCATAGGTGTGAGGTTGCCAAAGAAGATGCCGCTCGCCTCGACCGAAATGAGGTCGCGAATGCCGACGGGTGAATTGGGGTCGAGCCAGACAGCGATCGCATAGGCCACAATGCCAAAGAACAGGTACAGGAACATGCAAAAGCATGCAGCAGCGAGCCAAGGCGCCTGGACGCTCGACATTGCGGCCCAGAACTGCCCCATCTGCCCGGTTACCACCAGATAGACGATATAACCCACCAGCACGACGCCGATAAAGATGGCGCCGCGGCGTGCGCTCTTATTGTCATCTCCGCCCGAGGCCTCAACCTCGACCTGGGGCTTAGACGTATGCTGAGAGGACTCCGTCATGAGACTCCTTCTAACAGTCAAAATATCTTGGATATTGTACCCGTAAGGGCCATAAGCAGAACGCAAAGCTCTGGTTCAAACGGGAATTGCAGACGGTTGTTTGAAAATAAAAAACCCGGCCTTCCATGGGAAGTCCGGGTATCAGATGCGTGGTAGCCCGTACCAGATTCGAACTGGTGATCTCCGCCTTGAGAGGGCGGCGTCCTAAACCGCTAGACGAACGGGCCATAAGCCTCAGCAGAAAAGAAGTGGTAGCCCGTACCAGTTTCGAACTGGTGATCTCCGCCTTGAGAGGGCGGCGTCCTAAACCGCTAGACGAACGGGCCACATGACATCTGCACTGCCGTGCTGCGAGGAAATATATTACGGGACAAAAAACGTAAGCGCAAGAAGAAATTCCAAATTGCCGAAAAATTGTCGGCAGGTTATGGAACACACAGGTAAACTGGGTAGCTAATTCAAGTTGACATGGACCAAAAGAGCTTCGCGCTCGTTGGGGATGTTGTCTTCGATCACGGCGTCGAGGGCGGAGTTGAGTAGCTGCCCCAGTTCCGGCCCGGGCTTGACTCCGGCACGAATCAGGTCGCCGCCGTTGATGGCGAGCATCTTGAGCGTATAGGGCTCCCCCGCCTTCAGCAGCTCGTGCGCCATCGCGCGCATCTCCTCAATCGTCTCAACGTAATAGAAGCACGACGGGGCCTTGCCGAGCGTGTCGGCACGCTTAAGATCCATGAGCTCGTCCATCAAACGCGGCGTGTCGACGCCCTCGCCCGAAAGCGCGCGCATCATATTGAGCAGGCAGGAGCGCTCGGGGCGCAGCGGCTTGTCGTGATATTTGATGAGCAGGCACACGTTGCGCACCAGGTCGTGCGAGAGCGCCAGGCGATCCATAATGACTCGCGCTTTCTTGGCGCCGAGCTCGGGATGACCGTAGAAGTGTCCGCTACCGGCGTGATCGACCGTAAAGCAATCGGGCTTGGACACATCGTGCAAAAACGCCGCCCACATAAGGCTCGACGAGGGCGCGACGCCGTCGCACAGCGCCAGCTCCCCTGCCACCGTCAGCACACGGGCGATATGTTCGTAGATGTTAAAGGCATGGTAGACGCTACGCTGGTCAAAGCCACGGGCCGGGGCCAGCTCGGGCATAGCGGCGCAGATGAGCTCGGGATAGCGCAGCATCGCGTCTCCCCCATGACCGGTCGAAAGAATGCCCTCGAGCTCAATACCCACACGCTCACGCGCCACGGCATCGAGCAGCGGCGCGCACTCGGCAAGCGCGCGCTTAGTCTCGGGCTCAATCATAAAGTCCAGGCGGCAGGCAAAGCGTACCGCACGCAGCATGCGCAGGGCGTCCTCGTTAAAGCGACGCTTGGGATCGCCGACAGCGCGAATCAGCTTGCGCTCCAAGTCACCCTGGCCGTCGTAGCGGTCGACAAGCCCGCGCTCGGGATGCCAGGCCATGGCGTTGACGGTAAAGTCGCGGCGCGCCAGATCGTCCTCAAGCGAGGCGGCACGCTCCACACTCTGGGGATGGCGACCATCGGTGTAAAAGCCATCCAGACGGTACGTGGTGACCTCGATACGCTCGCCATCGGAAATAGCCGTGATTCCGCCAAATTTAATGCCCGACTCCACGACCGCGATACCAGCGGCCTCGAGCGCCGCCTTGGACTCCTGCCACAGGCCGCTACAGCACATATCAACATCGTGGCTGGGGCAACCCATCAGGGCGTCGCGCACCCAACCGCCCACGTACCAAGCCTCAAGACCGGCTGCCTCGAGCGCACGCAGGACGCGGATGGAGGCATCGGACGGTTGCGTACCGTTGAGCGAAACATTGCACATGCCTATGGCCTCCTGCACTTGCGAGCGTTAATCGATGGTTCTCAAGAAGTCTAGCAAGAAACGAGAAAGCGCGCACACGCAATTGCTTCGAAGATTCGAACGAACGGGACAATTAACGCCTCAAGTGGAAAGCGCGCAAAAAACACCCGCCTTGTTAATCCAAAGCGGGTGTTCGGCAACGTTGTATCGATGCTGCTAGCAGACCTGGCGAACCTCGATGTGCTTCTTATATTCGTCCACCTTGGCAAAATCGCCCAGACCGGGGCACTCGACAACGTTGGCGCCGGTGGCCATCGACAGGCGCAGGGCGTCCTCGACGCGCTCGGGAGCGTCGTGCCACACGGACAGGAAGGCGGCCAGCGAGGAATCGCCGGCGCACACCGTCGACAGCAGCTTGACGTCGAAGGTGCGATTGGCAAACCAGATGTGCTCGCCGTTGGAGAAGTACGCACCGGCGCCACCAAGGGTCAGCAGCACGTTCTTGGCGCCCTTGGCGTGCAGCTCGGCCATCGCGCCCTTGACGGACTCGTCGTCGCCACCGCTCACCTTAATGCCAAAGATATCGAGCAGCTCGTCGTCGTTGGGCTTAATCAGCAGCGGCTCCATGGCAATGAGGTCTGCCAGCTGATGGCTCGAGATGTCGAGGACGAACTCGGCCCCCTTGGCCTTGACGCGGCGAAGGACCTCGGCCAGGAAGCCCTCGGAAGTGTTGGGGGGCAGCGAGCCGCTGATGACCAGGCAGGTCATGTCATCGAGCGAATCGATGAGCTCAAACATCTCCTGCTCGTTGGCCTCGTTGATAGCGGCACCGGCGTTGACCATGTTGTACTCGGTGTCGGGGCCGGCGTTGAGGAACACATTGACGCGCGTAATGCCGTCGGTCCACACGGGCTTGACGGGCACGCCCAGGGCCTCGGCGCCCTTAACGATAAACTCGCCCGAGAAACCGGCGAAAAAGCCCAGGATCGTGGTGTCGACGCCGTAGTGGTCGAGCGTAAACGAGACGTTGAGGCCCTTGCCGTTGGGCGTGTAGACGGCGTTGCGGGTACGCGTGACGGTGTTGGCAGCAAGACCGTCGCAGGCGATGTTGTAGTCAATGGCGGGATTTGCAGTGAGCGTGTAAATCATGAATGTTCCTTTCACGAAGCAACGTGTTGATGAAAGTATATTCCACCCATCGGTAAAAGGCTAGGACAACTCGGTGAACGGTGTGGAAGCGATGAAGTACGGCGGGAAACCTCTCCCCCTTGGCGGAACAAAAAGGCGCCCCGGCCGAAACCGGGGCGCCGCATGCGCACGAATATGTCGCGTTTCGATTACTGACGATCGAGCTTGCGGACGGCAACGCGCTTGCTGTACTCGTCGACGTGACCGAAGTCGCCGATGCCGACGGACTCGGCAACGTTGGCGCCGGTGGCCATAGCGAGCTTCATGGCCTCCTCGACGTTGTCGCGATCCCTGTACCACTTGTGCAGGAACGCAGCGAGGGTGCAGTCGCCGGCGCAGACGGAAGAAACCAGCTTGATGTTGAACTCACGCTTGGCGTACCAGATGTCCTCGCCGTTGGAGAAGTAAGCGTCGCCGCGGCTACCACGGGTGAGCAGCACGTTCTGAACGCCGGCGTCGTGAGCCATCTTCATGGCAACGCGAACCTCGTCGTCGGTGTCGACCGGCACGCCGAAGATGGCCTTCATCTCGTGATGGTTCGGCTTGATGAGCAGCGGCTTCTTGTGAGCGAGCTCCTTGAGCTTGTCGGAGGACAGGTCCAGGACGACGTCGGCGCCACGAGCCTGAGCGTGCTCCATGACCTTAGCCAGGAAGTCAGGCGTAGCTTTGGGAGGCACGGAGCCGGAGACGATCAGGCACTCGAGATCGCCCGCGGTGTCCAGGATGTTGTAGAGCTCCTCCTGGTGCTGCGGCGTGATCGGAGCACCCGGGTTCAGGATGCCGTACTCGTGCTGGCCATCGTTGACGTAGGTGTTGATGCGCGTGATACCGTCGGTCCAGACCGGTCGGCAGAGGCAACCCAGGTTCATGACCTCCTCGACGATGAACTTGCCCGTGAAGCCGGCGAAGAAGCCGAGCGCGACGGTGTCGACGCCCATCTTCTTAAAGGCGAAGGACACGTCGAGGCCCTTGCCGTTAGCCGTGTAGCTGGCCGAGCCGGTGCGAACGTTCTCGTCGGGCTCGAGCGGAGAGCTCGAAACCGTCATGTCGACAGCCGGGTTAGCGGTTAGCGTGTAGAACATTTACAGTACCCCCTGTATATGTGAGGGCCGCGTGGCCGGCCCATTCCAACCACGCGGTTACCTCTGATACCAAATTAGCGAGCTGCGGACTCGAGCAGTGCCTTGACCTCGGCGGCGGTGTTGCAGGCGAGTGCCTTCTCGGCGAGCTCGTCGCACTCGGCCTTGGTCCACTGGCTGATGGTCTTGCGGGCGCGCAGGATCGACGGAGCGCTCATCGAGAACTCCTCCAGGCCCCAGCTGATCAGCAGCGGCTCGAGCAGCGGATCGGCAGCGGCCTCGCCGCACATACCGACCATGATGCCGGCCTTCACGCCGCTCTCGATGATGTTCTTGAGCGAGCGGAGCACGGCGGGATAGTAAACCTGGTACAGGTTGGAGATGGTGTCGTTACCACGGTCGGCGCACATGGTGTAGCCGATCAGGTCGTTGGTGCCGATGGAGAAGAAGTCGGCGACCTCGGCCAGACGGTCTGCGAGCAGCGAAGCGGCGGGCGTCTCGACCATGATGCCGACCTCGATGTTCTCGTTGAACTTGCGACCCTCTTCGGTCAGCTCGGCCTTGCACTGCTCGACGAGCTCCTTGACAGCCAAGACCTCCTCGACGCAGGTGACGAGCGGGATCATGATCTTGACGTCACCGAAGGCGCTAGCGCGCAGCAGAGCGCGGAGCTGGACCTTGTACTGGTCGGGATTAGCCAGACAGTAACGCACGGCGCGGAAGCCCATGAAGGGGTTGTCTTCCTTGACCATATGCAGATACGGAATCTCCTTGTCGCCACCCACATCGAGCGTGCGGATGATGACCGGAGCACCCTTGAGCGCGCTGGCGACCTTACGGTAGGCGTTGAACTGCTCCTCCTCGGAAGGAAGCTCAGCAGAGTCCATGAACAGGAACTCGGAGCGGAACAGACCGATGGCCTCGGCGTCGTGATCGAGCGCGTTGGGCACGTCATCGGGATTACCGATGTTGCAGGCGATGATCTTCTTGATGCCATCGGCAGTCACGGACGGCTTGCCACGGAAGGCCTCGAGGGCTGCCTTCTCGGCAGCGAAGGCCTCGGCCTTGGCGGTGTAGGCGGCGAGCGTCTCCTCGTCGGGATCGGCCTCAACGATACCCTTGCCACCGTCGACGACAACGGTCATACCGTTGCGCAGCGCGGTGCAGCTATTGGAAACCGAAAGGACAGCCGGGATCTCGAGGGCGCGCGCAATAATCGCGGAGTGCGACGTGCGGCCACCGGTCTCGGTGACGATACCGGCAACGTGGGCCTTATCGATCGTGGCGGTCATGGACGGCGTGAGGTCGTGCACGACAACGACAGTATTCTCGGGCAGGACGGAGAGGTCGACGACCTCTTTGCCCAGCAGCTCGGCCAGAATACCGGTGCGGATGTCGGCGATGTCGGCCGCGCGCAGACGGAACATCTCGTCGTCCATGGACAGGAACATGTTCTCGAACATGGTCGAGGTGTCCATGAGCGCCTGCTCGGCGCAGGTACCGCCGTCAATGGCGGCGTTGATGGCGTCGGTCATGCCCGGGTCCTGAGCCAGGACAATGTGTCCGCTCATGATCTCGGCCTCGGCCTCGCCCACCGTCTCCTTCATGTGGTCGGCCTGAGCCTGGGTCTTCTCGCAGAAGACCGAAAGAGCGGACTGATAGCGCTCCTTCTCTGCTGCCGAATCAGCAACCTCGTGCGGCTCAAACGTCAAGTCGGGATCGACGGCGACCATGACGGTGCCGATACCGATGCCCTCGGAAGCGTTGACTCCCTGATACATTCCCATTCCTCTCTCCGTGTCATGTGATAAAGCGTTTTGCCATATCCATGACAAAAGAGCGCAGCTACCTTACAACAGGTCACTGCGCCCCCAAATATGAACTTAGTTGTTCAACATGCGACCCGTTTGAGTTCTACTCGCCAAGACCGCTCTTGATGAGCTCGATGGCAGCAGCCAGAGCCTCGGCCTCGTCAGCGCCGTCGCACTTGACCTCGACCTCGGTACCGCAGGGGATACCAGCAGCCATGAGTGCCATCGGGGACTTGCCGTTGACCTCCTTCTCGGGGGTGACGACCGTCACGTCACAGGCGTACTTGCCCATGGTGGAGGCGAACAGACCAGCCGGACGCATGTGCAGACCCTGAGGATTAACGAGGGTAGCCTTCTCAGAAACCATAGTTGACTCCTTTTTTGTGTTTAACCCCTGTCATGCATGTGGCAGGAGTCAGATTCACGACGTTGTTTATATTAACTCACATCAAACGGTTTTTCATTATGTTTCAGACGAATTATTGGACAGATGTGTTTGTCGTCCGCCTGCTCGCCCACAGAGGGCCGGGCGCGGCCTGTGAGATTTCCTGCTCTACAGTCCTGCTCGCACGAAGAGCACATTAAGTGCTCTTCGGCTCGTGCGGAACTCGCGATAAATCTCACAGGCCGCGCCCGGCCCTCTGTGGGCGAGCAAGCTGCGGAAACTCGGTCGATCCAGAGTAATATCGGCTGAAAAGAATTCTGGCTGATGAACTGTTCGCGACAAAGACTCGATAGGCAGCCCCCTCTATGCCCTTTTATAAGTTGCGGTGAAATAGGGATTGAATTTGGGGTTGAATCGTTTAAACAGTCCCTATTTCACCGCAACTTATGGGAGGGATAGAAAAAGGCGGAGGCCCTGGAGAGGGACTCCGCCTTATATACAGTGGGCGATGTTATTCGCGTACCGTGGAATTAGACCAGGCGGGCGTTGATCGTCTTGGCGATCTCGGCGGCGTCGGTGGAACCCTTGACGGTGGCACGGAAGTCCTCGTCCATGAGTGCCTCGGCGACCTTGGACAGGATCTTGAGGTGCGTGGTGCCGGCCTGTGCACCCGGGATGAGCAGGGCGATGGCCACGTTGACAGGAGCGCCGTCCATGGTGTCCCAACCGGTCACGCCGGACTCGTCCTTGACGACGATGACGGCAGCCTCGGTAATGGCGTCGGACTTGGCATGCGGGATGGCGAAGCCCTCCATCATGCCCGTGGTGCCCTCGGCCTCGCGGGCCAGGAAGGCGTTCATCACGGCGTCGGCGTCGCTGGCGATACCTGCCTTGACGGCCTGGTTGGAAACGAAGCTCAGAGCCTCGTCACGAGAAGCGAAGTCCTCGGCGACAAAGACATTCTCGACCTTCACGAAGTCGGCAGCCTCGGCCTTGGGGGCCTCGACGGCAGCGGCCTTGGGAGCCTCAACCGGCTTGGCTGCAGGAGCGGCCTTCTGATTCTTCTCGAAGTCGTACTTCTTGAAGGCCACGAACAGGATGCCACCGACCACAGCGCCGATGAGGATCGCGAGGACCCACAGCGGACCGTTCTCGACAACGGGCAGGACCAGGAAGCCACCGTGAGGCGCCGGATCGTGAACGTTGAACATAATGGTCAGGATCGAAGCGATAGAGGAACCGAGCATCATGATGGGCATCACGGGCCAGATGTTCTTGGTCATGAACGGAATGGCGCCCTCGGTGATGTGGGTGCAACCAAGGATGAGGTTGACGACACCGGCGTCGTGATCCTCCTGGCTGAAGTACTTCTTGCCGACAACGACGGCGAAGGTGGTGATCAACGGCGGAACGATGCAGGCGGCGGAGACGGCAGCCATGAAGTTGGTGCCGAAGTTGTAGGTATCGGTGCCAACACCGGCGGCCAGAGCCTCGGTGAGCATAGCGGTACCGGTGACATAAGCAGCCTTGTTGACCGGGCCACCCATGTCAAAGGCGCACATGCAGCCGATAGCAAGACCCAGGACAACGGCGCCAGAAGCGGACAGACCCTTGAGGAAGTCCATCATGGCGGTGTTGATGGCAGCCATGGGGCCGGAGATGCCGAGCATGACCAGGCCGACGATGGCGGTCGAGAACAGCGGGTACAGGAAGATAGCCTTGAGGCCGTCCAGATTCTTGGGCAGACCGGCAAAGACCTTCTCGAGCAGCAGGATGACATAGCCGGCGAGGAAGCCACCGACGATGCCGCCCAGGAAGCCGAAGCCCACGCCGGCGCCACCGGCGTCGATCATGCCGGTCTCGGCGTTAACAGGCAGGCCCTGGATGGCGATCATACCGGCAACAAAGCCGGGGACGAGCGCCGGGCGCTTGCCGATGGACTCGGCGATGTAGGCGGAAAGCACCGGAACCATGAGGTTCATGGCGATGCCGCCGATGATCTTGAGCATCGCAGCAAAGCTGTTGTAGTCAGACGCCGTCGAATCGAAGGACGTAATGCCCCACAGGAACGAAACGGCGGTCAGAACACCACCGGCAACGACGAAGACCAGCATGTGGCTGACGCCGTTCATGAGGTGCTTGTAGATGATGTGGCCGATGGACTCCTTCTCCTCGACCTCGTCCTCGACATCGGCAGCGGCTGCAACCGTGCTGTCGCCCTTGGCGGCGAGCGCGCGGTCAATCAGCTTACCGGCGGCCTCAACGGACAGGGCCTTGGAAACACCAACGGAAACCATGGGCTTGCCGGCGAAACGCTCAGCCTGGACATCCTTGTCGGCTGCGACGACGACGGCCTTGGCACCAGCGATCTCACTCTTGGTGAGCTCGTTCTCGACACCGACCTGGCCATGTGTCTCGACCTTAATGGTCAGACCGCGCTCGGCAGCTGCCTTCTCCAGCGCCTCCTTCGCCATGAAGGTGTGCGCAATGCCGGTCGGGCAACCGGTCGCGGCGATGATGTCAAACTTAGCCATGTGTCCCTCCTTCTTGAGTACAGCGCCCGCGGGCGCTCCCCTACACGCGCTTCGATGCGCGTTTTTCCACAACTGAAAGATACCAACCTACCGTCCGCGTGAGAAGAGCTAAGGTGAAAATCTCCGGTGAAAGGTTCTTTCATAACCTTAAACGGTAAGTGAAAGTTTACCATCAACACTTGAAACGGCAAGGTGTATCTTGTAATTGAAAATGCCCGTATACTATGGCATTGCAAATCAAGCTAGATTTTCATGCCAACCAGGAGCCATCCATGACCGATAGTAGCAAGAGCGCACTTTCCCTCATTAGCACCCATCAGGGATACAGCGAGTCCGAGCAGCGCATTGTCGACTATATATTGGAGCACCAGTCCGAGGCGCCACGCCTCACGGCCGCTCAGCTCTCGCGCGCCGCCGCCACGTCCGAGGCGACCGTTTCGCGCTTCTGCCGCAAGCTTGGCTTTGGTAGCTTCCGCAGCTTTCAGTTTTCGTTGGCGAGGGATTTGGAAAGCCAGCGCAACGAGGGCCTGACCGACGAGGTCTCGCTCGACAATATGGAGCAGAGCCTCAAGAACATCCTGGCTGCCAAGGTGAGCGAGCTTAATGCGACCATCGACGGGATCGACCACGATACGCTGGCGGCTGTTGTGCATGCCTTTAAGCATGCAGGGGTTATTGAGTTTGCAGCTGTGGGCAATACGAACGCGGTCGCGCTCGATGCGACGTTTAAGTTTTCGCAGCTGGGCCTGCGCTGCATGGCGAGCACCATTAGCGAGACATCAATCGGCTTTGCGCTCACGTTGCGCCCGGGTGACGTCATCGTGCTCATCTCAAACTCCGGCAAATCGCGCCGACTGAATCGCATGGCAAAAGCGGCTCGCGACTGCGGCGCAACCGTAGTCGTCATCAGCAGCGACAGCAAATCCCCGCTCGCGCGCCTGGCAGACTACACGTTTAATACCGTCAACCACGAAGCGCTGCTGACGACGGGCGACTTTGCGTTCTCCAAGATCAGCGCCACGATGATCATCGAAGTCATCTACAACTTCCTGCTGCCCGAGATCGAAGATGCTCGCGAGCATATCAGCTACTACGAGGAGCTCATCCAGCCGGATAAGGTCGTTGAGTAAAACGCGTAGTGGGACAAAAATTTCAGTCTATTTTGTCCCACCAACACCACTGATACGACCTAACCTCGAGCTTCTTCGAGCATCTGCTTTGCGTGGGCCAAGCTTGCCTCAGACTGATCGCCGCTCAACATGCGGGCGATCTCGGCGGTACGCGCTTCGCCGGTTACCTCATCCAAATGCGTTTGGGGAACATCGCCCGGTTCCTTGCTGACGACATAAAGCTTGTCAGCCATGACGGCGACCTGCGCCAAATGGGTTACGACAATCACCTGATGCGTAGCGGCGAGATCTGCCAGCACGCCCGCAAGTGCACGCGCCGTGGAGCCACCGACACCAGCATCGACCTCGTCAAACACCAGCGTATCGACACCGTCCGCGTTACCGAGGACAACCTTGCTTGCAAGCATGACGCGGCTGAGCTCGCCGCCCGACGCAATGCGGCG
>CABUUK010000040.1 GCA_902494765.1 uncultured Collinsella sp. | reverse complement strand
GGTCGCTTCGTTTGATATCGTCGGTCTGCATGTGCCGCACGAGATGGCGGTGACGAACTTCCTCGAGGCACTCGACCTCGCTGGCATTCCGCTGTTAGCGGCCGACCGAGGCGAAGACGACCCCATCATCATCGCCGGCGGCCCCTCGGTGTACAACCCCGAGCCGTACGCGGCCTTCTTCGATGTCATCCTCATCGGTGAGGGCGAGGAATCGCTGCTCGAGACCTGTCAGCTGCATCGCCGCCTGCGTGACGAAGGAGTCCCGCGCGCGCAGATTGTTGAGCAGCTTGCATCCATTGGTGGCAACTACGTGCCGTCGCTCTATGAGGTTCGTCACGACGAGCCCTGCTCGCCGCATGGCTACACCGTGCCGCGTGAGGGCAAGGATGCGCCGACCGTGGTCTACAAGCGCGTCGTCGAGGATTTCGGCGCCACGAATCCGCTGTCGCAGTCGTGCGTGCCCTATGCGCAGCTGGTCCACGACCGCCTGTCTATCGAGATCCTGCGCGGCTGCGCCCGCGGCTGTCGTTTTTGCCAGGCTGGCATGACGTATCGCCCGGTGCGCGAGCGCTCGGCCGATCAGATTGTCTCGTCGGTGATTCAGGGTCTGGAAAAGACTGGCTATGACGAGGTGTCGCTGACCTCGCTCTCCACGACCGACCACTCCTGCATTCGCGACGTGCTCGGCAGGCTCAACCGTCGCCTGGAGGATACGGGTATTCGCGTGTCTATTCCGTCGCAGCGCCTGGATTCGTTTGGCGTGGATATGGCCGAGTCGGTCGCCGGCGAAAAGAAGGGCGGACTGACGTTCGCGCCCGAGGCCGGCAGCCAGCGCATGCGCGACATCATTAACAAGAACGTGACCGAGGAGGACCTGGACCGTGCGGCCAAGGCGGCCTTCGAGGCCGGCTGGAACCGCATGAAGCTCTACTTTATGATGGGCCTTCCCGGCGAGCGCGACGAGGACATCGTGGCCATCGCCAATCTGGCCGATCACGTGCTGGAGCTCGGTCGTTCCGTGGTGCCCAAGGCTCGTCGCGGCTCGATCTCGGTGTCCATCTCGGTTTCGGTCTTTATCCCCAAGGCCGCCACGCCGTTCCAGTGGTGCCCGCAGCTCGACTACGACGACGTCAAGCGTCGCCAGAAGCTGCTTATCACGAGCGTTCGCAACCGTGCCGTCCGCGTGCATTACCACGATGCCGAGACTTCGCTCATCGAGGCCGCGCTGTCCCGCGCCGGTCGCGACATGACGCCCGTCATCATCGATGCTTGGCGCTCGGGCTCTCGCTTTGACGCCTGGGTAGAGCATTTCTCGCTCGATAACTGGAAGGAGGCTGCTGCCAAAAACGGCATCGACCTCAATGAGCTCGTGCACCTGCCCTACGAGTTGGACTGGCGCCTGCCGTGGGAGCATGTGAGCCCCGGCTGCACGCGCGGTTTCCTCGAGCGCGAGTACCGTCGCTCGCTCGAGGGCGTCACGACTCCCGACTGCACCCGTACGTCGTGCACCGGCTGCGGGATCTGCCCCACGCTCCACGCCAAGAATGTATTGATGGGTGATCGCGCATGAGTGAGCGCCTGACCGACAACCCCACGCTCTTTAGACTTCGTGTTCGCTATGGCAAGCGCGATCGCCTTAAGTACCTGGGCCATCTCGAAGTGATCCATACCATTGAGCGCATCGTGCGCCGTGCGGGACTTCCCTATGCCGTCACGCAGGGCTTCTCTCCGCACATGCGCGTGGGCTTCTCTTCGGCGCTACCGGTTGGTACGTCGTCGACCTGCGAGTGGTATGACCTGTTTATGACCGAGTTCGTGGCGCTCGACGAGGCGTTTGAGCGCCTAGCTGCGGCGTCTCCGGCCGATCTGGCGCCCATCGAGGCGGCGTACATCGACGTGCGCACGCCGGCATTGACGGCGCAGCTCACGCGCCTGTCGTATCGCATCGACTTACACCTGGATCCCGAGGCGCCCGTAAGCGCCGACGAGGTGCGTCGTGCGATCGACACGCTGCGCGCGGATCATGGCATCGACTACGCGCGCGGCAAAAAGAGCAAGCGCTTGGATTTGGATCACACGCTCGTTGGCTATGAGCTCACGGCGGGGGAGCGCCCGGACCATTTGGTGCTCATGCTCGACACCCATGCCGACAACGAGGGCTCTATGCGTCCGGAAATTTTGCTTTCTGCTGCTGATGTTTTGTTGCAGGGCTTGACCCCGGGCGTGGATGCACCTATTGTTTCCACCGGTATGCAAGACCTCGTGACCATCTGCTCCTACGATGTCGAGCGTCAGAATCAAGCATGCGAGGACGACGAGGGCCGACTCGTCAGCCCCATACCTGTGCGAACTTGTGGATTTGCTCCACATACTCGTTGACGGGGGTATTTTCGCCTGCTACTATATTCGGCTGTTGCACTAACTGATGCATGAAGGGCAAGTAAACATGTACGCAATCGTTAACACGGGCGGCAAGCAGTACAAGGTCGCCACCGACGATGTCATCACCGTCGAGAAGATCGAGGGCAATGAGGGCGACAAGGTCACCCTGCCGGTTATCTTCCTCAACGATGGTAAGAAGATCGTCACCGATCCCGACAAGCTGGCCAAGGCCAAGGTTACCGCTCAGATCGTTGAGCAGTTCAAGGGCGAGAAGCAGCTGGTCTTCAAGTTCCACAAGCGTAAGCGCTATCGTCGTCTGAAGGGTCACCGTCAGCAGCTCACCAAGCTGAAGATCGTGAAGGTCCAGGCTACGTCCCGCGCCAAGAAGGCTGTCAAGGCAGAGGCCGAGGCTGTTGCCGAGGCTCCCGTCGCCGAGTAGATTACACTCGTAACGAAAGAGTAGGTATACACAATGGCACACAAAAAAGGACTCGGTTCCTCCCGTAATGGCCGTGACTCCCGCGGTCAGCGCCTTGGCACGAAGCGCTATGCCGGCCAGACGGTAACCACGGGCACGATTCTCGTCCGTCAGCACGGCACGCACATCCACCCGGGTGAGAACGTTGGCCGTGGTAAGGACGACACGCTGTTCGCGCTGGTCGACGGTACCGTTGAGTTCCACAAGGGTATCAAGCACAGGGTCAGCGTACGCCCGCTCGCGAACGCGTAATTCACCCTTCATAGAGCACATATGTGGGAGGCACTTGAGTTTTAGGATTCAAGGGTCTCCCTCTTTTTTGTAGGAGGCGATTCTGTTGTCACAGTTCACCGATATCAGCCGCATTAACGTGTGCGGCGGCGACGGCGGAGCCGGATGCATGTCGTTTAGGCGCGAGGCATTTGTCCCCAAGGGCGGCCCCGATGGCGGCGACGGCGGTCGTGGCGGCAATGTCGTCATCCAGGCCGATGCTCAGCTGTCTTCGCTGATCGATTACCGCTTTAAGCATCACTTCCGCGCCGAGCGCGGCACGCACGGGCAGGGTGCCCGTCGTAACGGTAAGAGCGGCGAGGACCTGATTCTCAAGGTCCCTATGGGTACCGTGGTGCGCGAGCTCGATCCCGAGACGCAGACCCCGATGTTCGAGATTGCCGACCTGGTGCACGACGGCGAGCGCGCTGTCGTGGCGCCCGGCGGTGCCGGCGGTCTGGGCAACACACACTTTGTGACGTCGGTGCGTCGCGCTCCGGCCTTTGCCCAGCTCGGCGAGCCTGCCGAGGAACACTGGATCGAGCTCGAGATGAAGCTTATGGCCGATGCCGCGCTTGTGGGCTTTCCCTCGGTGGGTAAGTCATCGCTCATTGCGCGCATGAGTGCCGCCCGCCCCAAGATTGCTGACTACCCGTTTACCACGCTCGTGCCGAACCTCGGCATGGTGCGTGCCGGCGAATATTCTTACGTCGTTGCCGACGTCCCCGGTCTCATCGAGGGCGCGAGCGAGGGCAAGGGCCTGGGTCACCAGTTCCTGCGCCACATTGAGCGTACGGCACTCATCATGCACGTCGTCGATATGACGGGTGGTTTTGAGGATCGCGATCCGGTCGAGGACTATCGCATCATCAACCGCGAGCTCGAGCAGTATGGCGCCGAGCTTTCGGAGCGTCCGCAGATCGTCGTTGCCAACAAGTGTGATGCGCCGGGCACGGCCGACAAGATTGCCGACCTTAAGCGTGCGGCGCTCGACGATGGCCATATGTTCTTTGCCGTGTCTGCTGTTACGGGCGCCGGCCTCAACACGCTGATGCTTGCCGTGGGCGAGCAGGTGGCTAAGCTTCGCGCCGAGCTGGCGGTCTCTGATGAGCCGGTCGATCTGCGCGACGAGGAGTGGGAGCGTCGCCGCCTGCAGCGCGAGAAGCGTTTCCGCATTGTCCAGGAAGAGCCCGGTGCCTTCCGCGTGGTCGGTCGTGCCATCGAGCGCATGGTCATCCAGACCGACTGGGAAAACGAGGAAGCCGTCATTTACCTGCAGCGTAAGTTTGCGCGTATGGGTGTTGACGACGCGCTCGAGAAGGCCGGTTGCCGTGCGGGCGACGAGGTCCGCATTTGCCAGCGCGCTTTTGACTTTGAGGGCGCCGAGGACTTCTCGGAGTACGAAGAGCTCGAGGATGCTGGCGAGGACGTTGCCGTCGAGGCCATTGACGTGGCCGATGCTGCGGATGAGGGCGTCGAGGTTGTCGATGCGGCGGATGCCGAGGACGATGCCGAGACCTCGGAGGGCGAGTAAGCCATGTCGCTGCGCGGTGGAATCGGTCTGCCCGAGCTTCCTCTAGAGGACGGGCAGGAGTTTAGGCTCGGCATTATGGGTGGCACCTTTGATCCCATCCATTACGGGCACCTGGTGACCGCTGAGCAGGCGCGTGAGTCCCTCGACTTGGATGCCGTGCTCTTTATGCCGGCGGGCACGCCTGCCTTTAAGCTTGACAAGCCGGTGACGCCTGCCGAGGACCGTTATGCCATGACGGTCCTCGCCACCGCCGCGAACCCGGCCTTTTTGGCGAGCCGGTTCGAGATCGACCGCCCGGGCGTAACCTATACGGCTGATACGCTTCATGCCCTTCGCGACTTTTACCCGCCGCAGGTAAAGCTCTACTTTATTACGGGCGCCGATGCGATTATCGATATCGTGACCTGGCATGATGCCGAACGAATCGCTGAGCTTGCTACCTTTATTGCGGCGACACGACCGGGCTTTGATATCGATACAGCGCGTGCCCGAATCAAAGAGTCGGGGCTGCCGTTCGACGTGCGCTATATTCAGATTCCGGCGCTGGCGATCAGCTCGACGAACATTCGTAAGCGAGTTGCCCGCGGCATGAGCGTGCGCTATCTTACGAGCGAGTCCGTGCTCGGCTACATTCGCAAACGCAGGCTATATGCCGATTTGGGCCAAGAAGATTTTGAGTGATGGGGGTCTACGTTGTCGGTAGAGGATCAGTTTGAGGGCGATGAGCGCGCACTGCTCAAGCGCATTCAAGAGCTGCTCGATGTTCGCATGAAGGATAAGCGCAAGCGCTATGTGCATTCGCTGGGTGTTGCCGAGACCGCACTTCATCTGGCCGAGGTCTACGGCGTTGACCGCTTTGATGCCGCTGCCGCCGGCTTGATCCACGACTGGGACAAAGTGCTCTCCGACGACGAGCTGGTTACGCGCGCTCTGCATTACGGCATTAAGATTGCCGGTTCTCCTTCCGCCGCGACGCCGCTTTTGCATGGTCCTGTTGCCGCCTATGAGCTTCCGCAGCTTTTCCCCGAGTTGTCGCCGGCCGTTTTCCAGGCTGTCGACCGTCATACCGTGGGCGCTTGCGACATGACGCCGCTCGATATGGTGGTCTTTGTGGCCGATGCCATCGAGCCCAACCGCCACGGCGACTATGCGCATGCGCTGCGCAAGATGGTGGGGGAGTCGTCGCTCGACGAGTTGTTCTTCTCCTGTTTTGCGCAGGGTTTGGTCTATGTGATCCAGTCCGGGCGCTATCTTTATCCCACGGCTATTTCGATTTACAACCATTACGCCCAGCTGCGCTAGCTCGGGCTGTCTAGAAAGAGGTATTCCATGGCCGACGAGACCATGACCGACGAGCAGATTCTTGAACATGTGGAGCACAAGAGCTTCGCCGCCACGTCCGACCGCACTGCCGCCTCGCTGTCCGCGAGCGGTGTCGCCGCCGAGGATGTCGCCCGCGCCGCCGCACAGGCCGCCTACGACAAGAAGGGCGAGGACGTTAAGGTGCTCGACCTGACCGAGCTTTCCGACGTATGCGACTACTTTGTGCTTGCCACCGGTACCAACAACCGCCAGGTCGATTCTATCGTCGACGAGATCGAGGAGAAGGTCGCCGAGGCTTGCGGCGAGCACCCGTTCTCCATCGAGGGTCGCGAGCAGAAGACCTGGATGCTCATGGACTACGGTTCGGTTGTCGTCCACGTCTTCACTCCCGAAGCCCGCGACTTCTACCGCCTCGAGAAACTCTGGGGAGACGCCCCCCAGCTCCCCCTCAACCTCCTCTAGTAGCTCATTTGAGACGGGGTTTAGCTACCCTCACGCATATCGCCGGGCAGTTGCGGTTTTCCGCAGCTACCCGGCTTTCTTTTTGCCTCAGGGACTAATCGTTGAAGCGGGATTGGCGGCCGAAGGATAGGGCGGTGTCGCCGAATTTGTCTCGGACGGCGTCGATGGCGACGGAGAGGTCGCGTCGGTCGCTGGATTGGGCCCCGCGGTCATCGACTTCGCAGAACAGGTCGGTTTGGATGCCGCCTTGGTGGTCGAAGTCGCTCATGCCGATGCCCGCCAGGCGCACATGCATGCCTTCCTGCCAGATATTGTCGAGCAGCTCGAGCGCTACGGCAACAAAGATATTCTCATCATCGGTGGGGTGTGGAAGCCGCCGCTGCGCCGAGCGTCCGCTGCCATACGAATATTTAAGCTTGAGCGTTACCGTGGCACCCGTCAGCCCCTGACGGCGCAGGCGGCGTCCCACTGACTCTCCCAACAGCGCAATCGCCGCCTCAATATCCCCACGCTCAGTCAAATCTTTAGCAAAGGTGCGTTCATTGCTGACCGACTTGACCTCGCGCTTTTCATCGAGGCTCGTGACTTCGGAGATTTCGAGTCCCAGCGCACGCTGGCGCATGCGTTCGCCGTTGACGCCAAAAATAGAGGCCAGTGTGGACTCAGGCGCGCGCGAAAGCTCGCCGAGGGTGTAGATGCGCATGCGGCGCAGTCGCTCCTCGGCCGAGCGCCCTATGCCGCTCATGGCAGATACCGGCAGCGCGGCCAAAAAGCGCTGCTCGGTTCCGGGGCGCACGATGGTCAGCCCAAACGGCTTATCACGCTCGCTTGCGATCTTTGCGACCGTCTTGTTGCAGCCCACACCAATGGAGCACGTCACTCCCAGCGCTGCCACGCGGTCGCTTATACGCCGCGCAACCAGCAACGGGTCTTCGGGCGCAAAGCGACCCGGTGTGATATCGATAAAGGCTTCGTCGATGGATACGCGCTCCACGCGCGGCGTCTCCTCGGCAAGAATCGCCATGACCTGCGCGCTCACCTCGCGGTAGCGATCAAAATGCCCGTGCGTCCAAATGGCCTGAGGACACAGACGCCGTGCCTCGGCCGAGGGCATGGCGGAGTGCACGCCAAAGCGACGTGCCTCATATGAACACGTGGACACGACGCCACGCGAATCGGCGTCTCCGCCCACGATGAGCGGTTTTCCGCGCCATTCGGGATGGTCGAGCATCTCCACGCTCGCAAAAAACGCATCGAGGTCCATGAGGCCCACCGCCGGACCCGTCCAGGGAGGCGGCGTGACGCCCATGGCATCCTCATAACCGTATGTATGTTCGCGTCTTTCCATGTCATGAGTATACCGCGCAGCTCATGTGGGGTGCGTGTATGTGCTTGCAAATCCCGAATTCTTGTCTAAGATATGGATTTGCCCTCGACTACACCGAAGAAGTTGGTCTCACGGACTTCACCTGCCCGCGTCGATGGCGTATTATGTTCAACTGTTTGTTTGTAGTTGCAGCCTAAAGCTGCTTGGTTGGAGGAGTTTCCTTTGGCAGTCAAGATTCGCCTTGCTCGTCACGGCGCTAAGAAGCGTCCGTACTACCGTGTCGTCGTCGCCGATTCCCGCGCCCCGCGTGACGGTCGTATCATCGAGGAGGTTGGCCGCTACAACCCGATGACCGCCCCCAAGACCATCAACCTCGACCTCGAGAAGATCGCCGACTGGCAGTCCAAGGGCGCTCAGCTCACCGACGCCGTCGCCGCTCTGGTCAAGGCCGCCAACGAGGGCGAGAAGACCGAGACCGTCGTCAAGAAGTCCAAGAAGCAGCTCGCCAAAGAGGCCGAGGCCGCTAAGGCTGCCGCTGAGGCCGCTGAGGGCGCCGAGGAGTAAATCGTGCCTGAGGTTGACGCTGCACAGCTCGAGGGTGAGGCAATGCTCTCAGATCGCATCGCCGATCTCGTCGAATATCTCGTTGTTCAGATCGTCGACGACCCGGATTCCGTGAGCCTTGAGGTCATCGATGGTGACGACGCCTCTACGATTGAGGTTTCGGTCGCCGAGGATGACGTCGCTAAGGTCATCGGCCGTCGTGGCCGTACCATCAAGGCCATTCGCACGCTCGCCCGTGCACTGGCCGCTCGCCTCGACACTGCTGTCGAGGTAGAGGTTCTGGGCTAGGACCTTGAGGTCCCAGTACAAAAACATCGCCCGTGTGGTCAAGCCGCACGGAAGGAAGGGGGAGGTCCTCGCGCAGCCGCTGCGGGGGCTTCCTTCTGTATTAGAGCCGGGTATGCGCGTCGCCCTGACGCCGCCGGCGCTCAAGCGCGACCGCTTTTGCACGGTCGTGTCCGTCACCGATACGGGCGATGGCGATCTGGTCTCGTTTGAGGGCATTGACGACTTGACGGCCGCCGAGGGCATCACGGGATGCTACGTGCTGGCAAATCGTGACGACTTTGAGCTCGATTCGCTCGACGCTGCCTATACCGACCTGATGGGTCGCGAGGTGGTCGACGAGCGCTTCGGTTCGCTCGGCACGATCGTCGAGATCATGTCGACGCCCGCTAACGATGTTTGGGTTGTCGAGGGCGATCGGTACGGCGAGGTACTGATTCCCGTGATCGAGCAGGTCGTGCTCGATCTTCCCGATACAGGAACAATTTCCGTCCATGTTATGGACGGCCTGATCGATATGGACAAGTAGGGAGGACAACATGCTGATCGAGACCCTTTCGGTCTTTCCCGAGATGTTTGAGCCCGTCATGTCCACATCGATTTTGGGCCGCGCCCGCAAGGCCGGCCTTTTTGATTTTAAGGCGTATAACCTGCGCGACTGGACGCACGACCGCCATCGTACCGTCGATGACGAGCCGTACGGCGGCGGGCAGGGCATGCTCATGAAGGTCGAGCCTATCGCGGAGGCCATCGAGGCCATTAGCGCAGAGGGTCCCAAGCCCACGGTTGTGTTCTTCACCCCCTGTGGCGAGCCCTTTACGCAGCATGTGGCCGAGCGCCTGCTCAAAAGTGAGCGCCTGCTGTTTGTGTGCAGTCGCTACGAGGGCGTCGACGAGCGCGCGTATGCGTATGCCGATGAGCGTCTGTCGATCGGCGACTACGTGCTTACGGGCGGCGAGCTTCCCGCTATGGTCGTTGCCGATGCCGTCGTACGCCTGATTCCCGGCGCCCTGGGCGACGAGATGAGCAACGTGGACGAGTCGTTCTCGACCGCCGAGGATGGAGGCCTGCTCGAGTACGCGCAGTACACCCGTCCTGCCGAGTTCAACGGCGAGGGCGTGCCTCCGGTGCTTGTGAGCGGCGATCACGCCAAGGTCGATGCCTGGCGTCGCAAGAACGCCATCGAGCGCACCTGCCGCTGGCGTCCCGACTTGATCGAGACGGCGCGGCTCACGCCCGAGGAGCGCGCTTACGCGCAGGAGATTCTTGACGCTTCGTATTCGCAGAGCGAGGAGTGAGTATGGTTCCTACGCAACATTCCGCGTTGAGGGGCGCTTTTGAGTGGATCGCGGTCATCGCGATCGCGCTCGTGGCCACGTTCCTGATCCGCACTTTTGTGGTCGAGCCCTTTGTGGTGCCCACCGGTTCTATGGAGGACACGATCGAGATTGGCGACCAGATCCTGGCGCAAAAGGTGAGCCTCGAGCTCGGTCAGCCCGTCAAGCAGGGCGATATCGTGGTTTTTCACAACCCCGATGGCACCTCCGAGCATGATGTTCTTGTCAAGCGTGTTATTGCCACAGCCGGCCAGACGGTTGACCTGCAGGATGGCAAGGTGGTCGTTGACGGCCAAGCGCTCGACGAGGACTATACGACGGGCATGAGCTGGCCACTTTCGGTCCAATCGCCCGGCGCTCAGGTAAGCTATCCCTACACCGTTCCCGACGGGTGCGTGTGGGTGATGGGCGACAACCGCGAAAACTCTGCCGACTCACGCTACTTTGGTCCCGTCGACCGTTCGGACCTGATCGCCGTGGCGCTCGTGCGTTACTGGCCGCTCAACCGTCTGGGCGCTATCGACTAAAAACCGCTATAGTACAGTACCTAACCGTGTAATCGTTTCGACGAGGGGATATTAGAGGCATGAACGCTTCATCGCTTTCCTTCCAAGACATCATCCTGCGCCTCCAGCAGTACTGGGGCGAGCAGGGCTGCGTTATTATGCAGCCCTACGACTCCGAGGTCGGTGCCGGTACCTTCCATACCGCGACCACGCTGCGCTCGCTCGGTCCCGCCGAGTGGCGCACCTGCTATGCGCAGCCCTGCCGCCGTCCCGCCGACGGCCGCTACGGCGAGAACCCCAACCGCATGCAGCACTACTATCAGTTCCAGGTGCTTATCAAGCCCTCGCCGGTCAACGCCCAGGAGCTCTACCTGGGGTCTCTTGCCGCCATTGGCTTGGACCCCAACGACCATGACGTCCGCTTTGTCGAGGACGACTGGGAGAGCCCGACGCTCGGCGCCTGGGGCCTTGGCTGGGAGGTCTGGCTCAATGGCATGGAGGTCACGCAGTTTACGTACTTCCAGCAGGTGGGCGGCATCGAGGTCGACCCCGTGCCCGTCGAGATCACCTACGGCCTGGAGCGTATCGCCATGTACGCCCAGGGCGTTAACTCGGTCTACGACCTGGTGTGGAGCTACCTGCCCGACGGCACGCCCATGACCTATGGCGACGTGTTCCTCGAGAACGAGCGCGAGTTCAGTGCCTATAACTTTGAGGTCGCCAACGTCGAGATGATGCGTCAGAAGTTTGACGACTACGAGGCCGAGTGCCATTCCTGCCTGGAGCGCAAGCTGCCGCTGCCGGCATATGACTGCGTCATGAAGTGCAGCCACGCTTTCAACCTGCTCGATGCTCGCGGCGCCCTGTCCGCGGTCGAGCGTGCCAACTACATCCTGCGCGTCCGCGCCGTCGCCAAGGCGTGCTGCGAGGCCTACATGGCCGAGGTCGCCGGAGTCAACGAGAATGCCGATCAGGAAGGCGAGGTGGCGTAAGCCATGGCAGACGCTAAGGATTTCCTGTTTGAGATCGGTACGGAAGAAATGCCCTCCGCACCGCTGAACAATGCCGTCAAGCAGCTTGGCACCATGATCGCCAAGGGTCTCGACGAGGCCGGTCTGGCCCACGGCGAGGTCCGTGTGATCTCGAGCCCGCGCCGCCTGGCTGCGCTCGTTGCCGACGTCGCCACCGCGACCGACGAGGTTCACGAGGTCAAGCGCGGCCCCGCGGCCAACATCGCCTTCGATGCCGACGGTAACGCCACCAAGGCCGCCCAGGGCTTCGCCCGCAAGTGCGGTGTGGCTGCCGAGGATTTGGTCCGTCGCGAGGACACCGACGGCCGTGAGTACGTCTTTGCCGAGAAGAACATCCCTTCCGCCCCGGCCACCCCGATCCTGACGGCCCTGTGCGAGAAGACTATCGCTGGCCTGCAGTGGCCCAACTACCGCTCTCAGCGCTGGGGTCACGAGCATGCGACCTTTGTTCGTCCGGTCCGCTGGATCTGCTGCCTTCTGGGCGAGGACGTTGTGCCCGTGTCGTTTGCCGACGTGACGAGCGGCAACACCACGCGCGGTCATCGCGTGCTTGGCCCCGGTGACCATGTGGTCGCCAGCCCCGCTGTTTACGAGCAGGTGCTCGAGGACGCCGGTGTGCTTTCTGCCGAGCGCCGTCGCGAGGCCATCCTTGCCGGTATCGCCGAGGTCGAGGCTGCCCGTCCCGGCTGCCATGTCGATACGCCCAAGAAGGTCTTTGAGGAGGTCATTAACCTCTGCGAGTGGCCGACGGTGCTCGTCGGTACCTTCGACGAGGAGTTCTTCAAGGTCCCGCACGAGATCATCTGCGAGTCCATGCTCACCAACCAGCGCTACTTCCCGATCTATGACGGCGAGGGCAAGCTCACGCGTGAGTTCGTGGTCGTTTCCAACAGCAAGCCCGAGAACGCCGAGCGCGTGATCGACGGCAACGAGCGCGTTGTGCGTGCCCGTCTGGACGATGCCAAGTTCTTCTACGAGGAGGACTTGAAGATCTCCCTCGACGAGTTCCGTGAGCGTCTGGCCAAGGTTGCCTTCCAGGAGAAGCTCGGTAGCGTGCTCGCCAAGTCCGATCGCATCGAGCAGCTCGCGCTCGCTATTGCCCGTGAGGCACACCTGGGTGCTCACCTGGCAGCCGATGCTGCTCGCGCCGCGCACCTGTGCAAGGCCGACCTGGTGTCTAACGCCGTCGTCGAGTTCACGAGCCAGCAGGGCGTGATGGGCGGTTATTACGCGACCGCGATGGGGGAGAACGACGAGGTCGCTCATGCTATTCGCGATCACTATCGTCCTCGCTTTGCCGGTGACGAGCTGCCCGAGGGCACCGTTGGCTGCATCGTGGCCTGTGCCGACAAGCTCGATACCATCGCCGGTATCTTTGCCATCGGCGAGCCCCCGACCGGCTCTTCGGACCCCTACGCGCTGCGTCGTGCTGCTATCGGCATCATCAACATCCTGCGCGACCGTCTGCCGATCGACCCCACGTCGCTTATCGACTTCGCCCTTGAGCTCTACAGCGAGCAGGGCATTGAGTTCGACGCCGCCGAGGTCGCCCAGCAGGTTCGTGACTTCTTCCATGGCCGCCTGGTGAGCATGGCTCGCGACGAGAAGATCCCGGCCGATACCGTTGCCGCCGTCTCCGCGGTACACATCATCGCCCCGTCCGTCTTCTTTGCCCGCTGCGCCGCCCTCGACGAGGCCCGCAAGAACGACGCCGAGACGTTCGACAACCTTGCGACCGCCCATGCTCGCGCCGCGCATATCTCCAAGCCCGAGCTGGGCGTGGAGTACGACCGCAGCCTGATGGGCGAGGCCGAGCTCGCGCTTGCCGATGCCTCCGAGGCCGCTCAGACCGCTGTCGATGCCGCCCTTGCTGCCGAGGACTACCCGGCCGCATTTGCTGCCCTCGCCGCCCTGCGCGCGCCCATCGACCGTTTCTTCGATGAGGTTATGGTCATGGACAAGGACGAGCAGCTCCGCGATAATCGCCTTAAGCTGCTCAACCGCTTTGAGGCCGTTTTCTCCGGCATCGCCAACATCGGTGAGCTTGCCCGCAAAAAGTAAGCCAGCCTGCGCGTAAGCGCAAAAGGAGCCCCGCATGGATTGCCCGGTCACCGCTCGTCCCACCGTCATCGTTATCTCCGACTCGCTCGGAGATACCGCTTGCGAGGTGGTGCTTGCGGCGTCCGGGCAATTTGATGAAGGGGCTTTTCGTGTTTTGCGCCTGCCCAAGGTGACCTCGGTGGAGCAGGTCGAGTCGTTTGTCGGTCCGCGCGTGGATGCGGACCATCGCGATATCGCCGTGTTTCACACCATCGTCGACCCGTCGCTTCGCGCCCGCGTGCTCGATTACCTGGGTATGCTGCACATTCGCTCGGTCGACCTGATTGGCCCGACGCTTGCCGTGCTGTCGTCGCTTATCGGTGTGCCGCCCAAGGGCGTTGCGGGCGTGATTCACAAGACCGATGATCGCTATTTCCATCGTATCGAGGCCATGGAGTATTTCGTTGAGCACGATGACGGGCGCGGCTGCGACGATCTGTCGGGTGCCGATATCGTGCTGCTGGGCGTATCGCGCACGTCCAAGACACCGCTGTCGATGTATTTGGCCTATCAGGGTTACAAGGTGGCCAACGTCCCTCTGGCGCACGGCATGGAGCCGCCCAAGTCGATTTACGAGGTTGACCCGATGCGCCTGTTCGGTTTGATTTCGACCGTCGACGTTATTTCTGAGATTCGCGATAGCCGCTTGGGCGATGACTACGCTCGTGCCGTTGCCGGCTCTTATGCCGAGCCCGAGAGCGTGCGCAGCGAGCTTGAGGAAGCTCGTACCCTCATGAAGCGCCTAGGCTGCTTTGTGGTGCGTACCGACGGCAAGGCCATCGAGGAAAGCGCTGCCGAGATCATTAGCCACTTGGAGGAAATCCGGGAAGCCCGTGCCCGCCGTGCCGCCCGCCGTGCCCAGCAAAGTTAACTCATGTCGGTAGCTAAAAATGCACTGTCTCTAAAAGACTACCTAAAAATAATGCACGATATTGGTAAAGCGATTTAGCAAAGAACTTGCATTTGACCTGCAATTCCCTTGCATTGGTATCTTCATAAGGTAACCACCTTTATCTACCGTTTACCGCCAGTTTTAGCACGTTTACCAAACCGCGCACCCTCTGCTCAAGCCTGCCCAAAACGCGCCGTATAGTTCCCTCACGGCCCGCATCCGGTGGGTCGATTCGTTACCACGGTCGTGCGCGAGAGCGCATGGAAGGGGAAGTATCGTGAGCGATTGCAAGAGGGTTTACCGTTTTGGAACCGACGCCCAGGGCACCTGTGTCACCGAGGGCGACAAGTCCATGAACTTCGTGCTTGGCGGCAAGGGCGCAAACCTTGCCGAGATGAGCCGCATCGGCCTGCCGGTTCCCGGTGGTTTTACCATTACCTGCCAGACCTGTGTCGAGTACTCCGGTGCCGGCAACGTCTGGCCCGAAGGCGCGCTCGATGAGATCGTTGCCGCCGAGGAAGACCTCGAGTCCCGCTGCGGCAAAAAGCTCGGTGACGCCTCCGATTCGCTGCTCGTGTCGGTTCGCTCGGGCGCTCCGTTTTCCATGCCCGGCATGATGGACACGGTCCTCAACTTGGGTCTCAACGACGACTCCGTTCAGGGTCTCATTGCCCAGACGCAAAACCCGCGCTTTGCCTGGGATAGCTACCGCCGCTTTATCCAGATGTTTTCCAACGTCGTCATGGGCGTTGACGCCGACCTGTTCGAGAACGCCCTGACCCAGGCCCGTCTGGTCGCCGGCGTTCGCGTCGATTCCGAGCTTTCGGCCGAGGACCTGCAGGAGCTTGTCGAGACCTTCAAGGGCATCTTCTCTGATAACGTCGAGGCCGCCCTGTATCCCGAGCTCGAGGTCACCGGCGGCAAGCCCGTCTTCCCGCATGATCCGGAGCTCCAGTTGCGCCTTGCCATCCAGGCCGTCTTTGGCAGCTGGATGAACGAGCGCGCCTGCATCTACCGCAAACAGCACGGCATCTCCGACGAGCTCGGTACTGCCGTCAACGTCCAGGCTATGGCTTTTGGCAACAAGGGTGAGACCTCCGCGACCGGCGTCGCCTTTACGCGCAACCCGGCCGACGGCACTAAGGAGTTCTACGGCGACTTTCTGGTCAACGCCCAGGGCGAGGATGTCGTCGCCGGCATCCGCAATACCGAGCCCATCGCCGACCTCAAGACCACCCCGGGCCTCGAGTCCGCAGGTGAGGAGCTCGAGCGCGTGTTCCTGACGCTCGAGGATCACTATCGCGACATGTGCGACATCGAGTTCACCATCGAGCAGGGTAAGCTCTGGATGCTCCAGACTCGCGTGGGCAAGCGCACTGCCACCGCCGCCCTGCGCATCGCCATCGAAATGGTCGAGGAGGGCCTGATCACTCGCGAGGAGGCCGTGAGCCGCATCGATCCCGCGCAGCTCGACCAGCTTCTGCACCCGCAGTTTGACGCCTCCAAGAAGTACGAGGCGCTGGCCAGCGGTCTTAACGCCAGCCCCGGTGCCGCCGTGGGCGAGGTCGTGTTCTCGAGCGATGACGCCGTCGCGCGCGCCAACGAGGGTCACAAGGTCATTCTGGTTCGTTGGGAGACCAACCCCGATGACCTGAAGGGCATGGTCGCCGCCGAGGGCATCCTGACCAGCCACGGTGGCAAGACGAGCCATGCCGCCGTTATCGCCCGCGGCATGGGTACGCCCTGCGTCTGCGGCGTTGAGCGCTTCCATATTGACGCCGCCGAGAAGGTCGTGCGCATCGAGGGCAGCGACCGCGTATTGCACGAGGGCGATGTCATCTCCATCGACGGCACCCAGGGCATCGTCGTCGACGGTCCCGTCGACCTGGTCTCCGCCGAGCTTACCGGCGACCTGGACACTATCCTGTCCTGGGCCGACGAGATTCGCCTGGACGAGACCTGTGGTCATGCCAACCATGTGCGCGTCAACGCCGACAATCCCGAGGATGCCGAGCTTGCCCTCGAGTTTGGCGCCGAGGCTATTGGCCTGTGCCGCACCGAGCACATGTTCCTGGGCGATCGCAAGAACATCATCCAGAGCTTTATCCTGTCTGACGATGAGGCCGTGAAGCAGCAGGCCCTGTCCGACCTGCTTAAGGTTCAGACCGAGGACTTCCTGGCGATGTTCAAGACCATGTCCGGTCGCGATGTGGTCGTCCGCCTGCTCGATCCGCCGCTTCATGAGTTCCTGGATAATCCTCGCGAGCTCGAGGTCGCCATCACCAAGAAGGAAGCCGCCGGCGCCAGCGAGGAAGAGCTTGCAGCCCTGCGCGCCCGCCTGCGTCGTATCGACGGCATGGTCGAGTCGAACCCCATGCTCGGCCTGCGCGGCGTTCGCCTGTCCGTCGTCTTTAGCGATCTGCCGCTCATGCAGGTTCGCGCCGTCGCCACGGCCGCTGCCCGCCTTATCAAGGAGGGCGTCGACCCGCATCCCGAGATCATGGTTCCGCTCGTTTCCATCACGGCTGAGCATGTCCAGACTCGCGACGTCATCGAGCGCGTCATCGCCGAGGTTTCCGCCGAGGAGGGCGTCGAGCTCAACATTCCCGTGGGCACGATGCTCGAGCTGCCGCGCGCCTGTATGGTCGCCGACGAGATCGCCCAGCACGCCGATTTCTTCTGCTTTGGCACCAACGACCTTACCCAGACGACCTTCGGTTTCTCGCGTGACGATGCCGAGGCTAAGTTCATCCCGCTGTACATGCATAAGAAGATCTTGAAGGACAATCCCTTCGAGACCATCGACACGGCAGTACTCGAACTGGTGCGCATGGCTGTCGAGAAGGGCCGCGCCACCAACCCCGACATGCACTTTGGCGTGTGCGGCGAGCACGGCGGCGACCCCAAGTCCATCAAGGACCTGTTTAACGTGGCCGACGTGGACTACGTGTCCTGCTCGCCCTACCGCGTGCCCCTCGCACGCCTGGCTGCCGCTCAGGCCAAGCTCGAGGCCAAGCGTTCTGCCTAACGTTTTGGGTTTAGACGCCTAGCGTAGCCCCCTTCATGCCGCCCGTCTCATTCGTGAGACGGGCGGTTATCATGTGCGGGTTTTGTCTTTTTGTCTGCGTGAAAAAATGTTCTTGCAGCAGAAACCCGCGCGTGTATACTCGAATACGTTTGTTCAACTACGTGCCGGCCAAGGTGGTACGGCACCTCTAGAAGAGTAAGGAATTGCACATGGATTACATCCGCGCAATCGAGCGTCAGCAGATCCGCGAGGACATTCCTCAGGTTCGCGTCGCCGACAACGTCAAGGTTCACTACCGCATTAAGGAAGGCGACCGCGAGCGCATTCAGGTCTTCCAGGGCGACGTCATCCGCATGGCCGGCGCCGGTGCCCGCGAGACCTTCACCGTCCGCAAGATGTCCTTCGGTGTCGGTGTTGAGCGTACCTTCCCGCTTCACAGCCCCAAGATCGCCAAGCTCGAGGTCGTCCGTCATGGTCGCGTCCGTCGCGCCAAGCTGTACTACCTCCGCGACAAGGTGGGCAAGGCTGCTCGCATCCCCGAGAAGCGCTAAGAAGATCGCAGCGTCTGTCCACTCGTTTGGACACAAGGGTCACCTTCGGGTGGCCCTTCTTTTTATCTGATTTGCATGCAAGGAGGGCCTGGTATGGCCAACATGACGAGCTCGGTTTCGGCATCGCAGGTTGCCGGTGAGTTGGCGAGCGCTACGTTTGAGGAGATTCCCGCCCTCGTGGAGCATTATCGCGAGGACCCGCGCCAGCAGGTGATCAAGGCTTGTGAACGCGCCCTCAAACGCCATGACAAAGAGCTTGCCGAGCGCGAGCGCGTCAATGACATGTACGAGCTTATGCATGATCTTGGCGGCGATGGGGTGGTCGTTGGTGTCGACGAGGTAGGTCGCGGATCGGTGGCCGGCCCTTTGACGGTATGCGCCGTCTGTCTTCCTATGGAGCCGCGCGTCTGGGGTATCAACGATTCCAAAAAGCTCACGCCCGCGCGCCGCGAGTTGCTCTCGGTGAAGATTGCCGAGGTGGCGACGGCAATCGGTTTTTGCCATATCGCGCCGAAGGATATCGATGAAATGGGCATGGCCCGTGCTATCCGTACCGCCGTTGCGGGCGCCGTGGCCGATACGGGACTTGAACCCGACTGCGTCCTCATGGATGGCAACCCCTTGGGCGCCGTTCCTAACGAGCGCGATGTGGTGAAGGGCGATGCCAAGATCGCCTGCATCGCCGCGGCGTCCATCATGGCCAAGGTCACGCGTGACGAGATGATGGTCGAGTACGACGCCGAATACCCCGAGTACCATCTGGCCGAGTCGAAGGGCTATGCGAGCCCCGAGCATATCGAGGCCATTCGCAAACATGGACTTTGTCCGCTGCACCGCGTGAGCTTTTGCGGAAACTTTCTGCAGACTGAGCGCCTTTTCTAGGCCAATTGTGGAGATAGGGACCTTAAAGGTTCTATAAACCTGCTGGTAGCGGGCCGTATGCAACAGCATTGCTGCGTACGGCCCGTTTTTTGACGGCATTTGGTCAGCTTTTGGTTTGCTTCCGGTACTTACCCGCATGAAAGGTGCCCTCATCATCGGGGCAATGCAGTGTGCGGGAAAGGAGACCCCATGAGTGCCGCAAGCAAAAAGAGCAAGACGCAGCAGCTCAAGGAGCGTTGGGAAAACGGCGAGCTCGACTGCGGAGCGATGACGCCCGAGTTTATCAAGGGGCTCAGTCCCCGCGAGCTGGGCATGCTGGGCGAGCTGATCACCATCGACTACTTTAACGAACGCGGCTACACCTTGCTGGAGCAGGGTTATCGTTGCACCGAGGGCGAGGCCGATCTGGTGCTGCTCGATGAGCTCGACGATGTCGTGGTGATGGCCGAGGTCAAGACCAGACGCGTCGCACTGGATTGCAACACGCGGGTCTTTCCCGAGGAGGCCGTGGACGCTCAAAAGCAACGCCGCTACCGCCGCATCGCAAGCTGCTATCTTATGGAGCATTATCCGCTCAAGGCGATTCGCTTCGATGCCGTGGGTGTCACCATTCGCGGCGGGCATATCGCCGAGATCGAGCATCAGTACAACGCGTTCGATTGGCAGGTGTCGTGATGGCGTTCGAGACGTTTGCCGTTCACGCGGCCTGCATCCGTGGCGTCGAGGCGATTCACGTCACGGTCGAGGTCTCGCTTGCCGGTGGCGTTCCGGGCATTCAGATGCTCGGTATTCCGAGTATGGAGGTGATGGAGTCACGCGGTCGTATTCGCTGCGCGATGCGCTCCGCCGGGTTCGAGATCCCACGCTCGGGCATTACGGTCAACCTAGCGCCCGGTGATATTCGCAAGACCGGTAGCGGCTTTGACCTGCCCATCGCCATCGCGGTTCTGGCGGCCGATGGGCAGATTCCCCGCGACAACCTCGATCGTTGTCTTATTGCTGGTGAGCTTGGCTTGGACGGTACGGTGCTTCCTGTCAAGGGCGAGGTGGCGTTTCAGCTATTGGCGCGTGATATGGGGCTGTCCTTTATCGCCGGCAGGTCCGATCAGCATGTGCCGCTTGCGGGCGTGGATTGTGGATTCATCGATCATTTGTCTCAGCTTGCCCATGGCATGGGCGATGCCGCGCGGCACTACTTGGATTCCGAAGGTGTTGAGGCGACCTTTGAGCCCGAACTCGACTATGCCGACGTGCTAGGGCAGGAGGTTGCCAAACGCGGCATGGCGCTGGCGGCAGCGGGTGAGCTCGGTTTGCTTATGATCGGGTCCCCGGGATCGGGCAAGACGATGCTCGCGCGTCGTATGACCGGCATCCTGCCCGAGCTTTCCGTTGAGGATCAACAGGAGGCGCTGTGCATCCATTCGGTTTTGGGTGAGAACATTGATGGCTTGTTGGCGGGGCACCGGCCCTTCCGCAGTCCCCATCACAGTATTTCGACCGCAGGTCTTATCGGCGGTGGGCGCCCGGTGCACCCGGGTGAGATCAGCCTTGCTCATGGCGGCGTGCTATTTTTGGACGAGCTTGCCGAGTTTCCCACGGGTGTGCTGCAGACGCTGCGTCAGCCCATCGAGCGCGGCTATGTGAGGATCGTGCGCGTCGACGGGGCCTTTACCTTCCCGTCGCGCTTTCAGCTGCTGGCTGCGAGCAATCCCTGCCCCTGCGGCTTTTTGGGCGATCGTGAGGTACCGTGTCGCTGCTCGGCGGCGATGGTCGAGCGCTATCGGTCTAAACTGCGCGGTCCTTTGGCCGACCGTATCGACATGATGATCGATGTGACCCGTCCCGACCCTCAGGTGATTATCGAGGGCGCGGAGGGTATGTCGTCAGCTGAGTTACGTGACTACGTTGTGCGCGGTCGCGCTTTTCGCGCTTGGCGCGAATCCCGTATGGACGATGCTGATGCCGAGGCCGAGGATGACGAGACACGGTCCATTGACGGCGTCGTTTCGACCTTTGAGCTCGATGATGCGGCGGAGAAGTGTGTGCTCGGCCTGTCCAAACGCACGCATCTCACGGGCCGCGGCATCGTGCGCCTGGTGCGTATCGCGCGTACAATCGCTGACGTCGCCGAGAGCGAGCAGGTGACGCAGGACCATGTGCTCGAGGCGGCGATGTACCAGGGAAGGAGGGACCAATGATAGCCGAGGGGACCTTTGAGCTGCATCCAGGTGATGCGTTGTATCCCGAGACCGTTTTGGAGCTTTCTGATGTACCCCAGACGCTTTATGTGCGTGGCAATCCCGAGGTGCTTTCGACGCCCGCGCTCTCCATCATCGGCGCGCGCAAGGCCTCTCCGTATGGTCTTGCCGTGGCAGAGCTTGCGGCAAAGGTTGCGGTCGAGGCGGGCGTGACGGTAGTTTCGGGCGGCGCGGTCGGTTGTGACCAGGCCTCGGGTTGGG
>CABUUK010000039.1 GCA_902494765.1 uncultured Collinsella sp. | reverse complement strand
GGTGTCGAGGAGGGCTTGGGCGGTGTTGGCGGCGCAGTCGCGTGAGTCGATGATGTAGTCGGCCCAGGCGCGGTAGCGCGGCATGCGCTGCTCGGCAAGTTTATCGATGCCATCACGGGCGGTGATAGGGCGTCCCTTGTGGGCGAGTTCGTCGAGCTTGCGGTTGAGCATCACGATCTGGCTGTTTTGGTGCAGCAGCGGATAGTTTTCGTCGCGCGTGACCACGCCGCCGCCGGTGGAAAGCACCAGGCCGCTGCGCTTGGAAATGTCGGCCAGCTCCGCTGTCTCCTGCTCGCGGAAGGCGGCCTCGCCGCGCTCGACGATAAAGTCGGCGCAGGGCATGTCGAGGCGTTCCTCGAGGGCGCGGTCCAGGTCGATGTGCTCGCGACCCGTGAGCAGGGCAATCTGCTCACCCACGCGGGTCTTGCCCGAGCCCGGCATGCCGATCAGCGCGATGTTCTGTTCGCGGCGTGACAAGCGCTCCGTTATGTCCAGGATGGGCTCGCGCGGGGTGACCTGGCCGGTATAGCGCTCGACGGCCTGTGCCGCTTGGGCCACGAGCATTAGCAGGCCGTCGATGCAAGGGATACCGCGGCGCTCGGCCTCGAGCATCAGGCCCGTGCGGGCGGGGTTGTAGACAATGTCGATAACGCCTTCGAGCGCATCGAGCCCTTCGAACGTGCAAGGCGCGTCGGGGCAGTGGGGGAACATGCCGGCAGGCGTGCAGTTGACGAGCAGGGCGGCGTCGGACTGCTGCGCGATGTTGCCGTAGTTGACCTCGCTCGTGCGACCCACGGGTACGACGATGGCGCCCAGGTCTCCCAGCACCATGCTCGCCGTGGTGCCGGCGCCACCGGTGGCGCCGAGCACGAGAACTTTCTTGCCGGTAACCTCAACTCCCAGCTCCTCGACCAGGCACTGAAAACCAAAGTAGTCAGTATTATCGCCGCGCAGGCGGCCGTCGGGCAGGCGCGTGATGGTGTTGACGTTGCCCATGCGCTCGGCGAGCGGGCTCAGCTCGTCCAGATACTCCATGACGGCGCGCTTGTAGGGGATGGTCACGTTGGTGCCCTCCCACTCGTCGCCCGTCATAAAGGCCTCAAGATCCTCGGGCTCGCGCTCAAAACGCACGTACTCGAGCCCAGCGAGCTCCTTGTAGATGGTTGGGGTGTAGCTGTGGCCCAGCACGCGGCCCAGCACTCCGTAGGGGCGGGTTGCGGCGGTATCGGTCATCTAGAGCACCTCCGTGTAGCTGCCAAAGTAGGTGAAGCTCTCGCACACGTCGTCGATAGAATCGAGCAGGTCGTCGAGGGCCTTGCTGCCAAAGGGGCAGTCCAGATCAAAGTAGAACATAAACTCAAAGTCGCGGCCGGGGATGGGGCGGCTCTCGAGCTTGATGAGGTTGATGTTGAGCGCATAGAAGCGCTCGAGCACGCGGTAGAGGGCGCCCGGCTCATTGGCCGTGGTAATCATGAGCGAGGTACGGTTGGCACCGGGATAGACGCGCGGCTCACGGCTGATGACGACAAAGCGCGTGTAGTTGTTGTCCGAGTCCTGGATGTTGGGCTCCAGCACCTCCAGGCCATAGAGTGCCGCGCAGCTGCGCGATGCGATGGCGGCAATATCGGTGCGCTCGGAGCTGGCGACCATCTCGGCCGACATGGCGGTGTTGGGGTACTTGGTGGCGTGCAGGTCGTGGGACTCGATAAAGCCCGCACACTGGGCAATGGCTTGGCCGTGGCTGTAAACCTCGCGCACGTCGGCGAGCTTGGTGCCGGGCTTGACGAGCATGTTGTGGTCGATCTTGAGGCGAAGCGAGCGCACGATGTGGAAGTCGAACTGGGCGAGCAGGTCGTAGACGGCGTTGACCGAGCCGGCGGTGGAGTTCTCGATGGGCAGCACGCCAAACTCGCAGAAGCCGTCGCGCACAGCGCGCATAACGCCTTCGAAGGTCTCGAAAAACGCGATGTCGGGTACGTCGAAGAGCTTGCACGCGGCGATTTGACTGTAAGCGCCCTCAACGCCCTGGCAAGCGACGGTGGCAGTTTGAGGGAAGGGCGTGTCGGAGGCTGCAGCCGTGGCGTGGGCCTTTTGCGAGACAGTGACGCCCTTGAGTTCGTTGATGTAGCGCTGCTGCTCGGCCTTGCTCATGCTCATGAGGAGACGGAACAGGGTGATGGTCTGCGCCTCGTAGCGCTCGGGCGCGCGGCTGGCGAGGTTGTTGAGTTTGGAGCGCTCGCGGGCGGGGTCAAAGACAGCCTTGCCCATCTCGATCTTTGATTTGGCGACCTCGGTGGCAATGTCCATACGCTCGACAAAGCTGTTGAGGAGCGTGGTGTCGATGCCATCGATGGTCTGGCGGATATCGGCAAGGTCCATGGAGGCCCCTTTCACGTAATGGCAGAGTTGACGGGCAACCCAGGTGAGTCGGGTTAGCGCTGGGCGGCGTCCTCGAGGAGGGCGTCCCAGATGGCGAGCGCCGCGGCTGCTTCGGCAACGGGGACAGCTCGGGGGACGATACAGGGGTCGTGGCGGCCGTGGACCGAGAGCTCGGCATTTTCCATGGCGTCCATGTCTACGGTCTGCTGCTCGCGGCCAATGGAGGGCGTCGGCTTTACGGCCATGCGCCACATGACGGGCGCGCCGGTGGAGATGCCGCCCAGAATGCCGCCGGCGTTATTGGACTCGATCTCGATCTTTTCGGTCTCGGCATCGATGCGATACGGATCGTTGTTCTCGCTGCCGCGCATGGCGGCCACGGCAAAGCCCATGCCAAACTCCACGCCCTTTACAGCGGGAATGCCAAACGCGATTTGCGCGATGCGGTTCTCGATGCCGTCAAACATGGGGTCGCCGATGCCCGCGGGAAGCCCGTAAATGCCGCACTCCACGATGCCGCCGATGCTGTCGAGTTCGTCGCGCGCGGCTAGGATCTCCTCGCGCATGCGGCCGGCTGCGGCGGCGTCAATGCACGGCAGATCGTTCGTAAGGATCGCCTTGCGGTCGGCCTCGCGATAGGCCATATCGTCCATCGGCAGGTCGGAGATGCCGCCGATCTGCGCGACGTGCGCCATGACCTGAATGCCGCGGGCCTCGAGTGCCTGCAGCGCAATGCCGCCAGCGATGCATAAGGGTGCCGTCAGGCGACCGGAAAAATGCCCGCCACCAGCGACATCGTGCATGTTGTGATACTTCACGCGCGCAGGGAGGTCCGCATGTCCCGGACGGGGCTTGCGGCGCAGCTCGGAGTAATCCTTGGAGCGCGTGTTGGTGTTCTCGATAATCGCGGCGATGGGCGCGCCGGTGGTATATCCATCGACAACACCGGCGATGATGTGCGCGGTGTCGGCCTCGCGGCGTTTGGTCGCGGTCTCGTCGCGACCGGGGGCGCGACGGTCGAGGAAGGCCTGCAGCTTCTCCTGGTTCACGGCGATGCCCGCCGGGATGCCATCGAGCGAGCAGCCGATAGCGGGGGAGTGAGATTGGCCGAAGATGCTCAGATGCAAGACGTTGCCAAAGGTCGAGGACATGCTATTCCTCCTCGAGTGTGACCTTGCCGCCCAGCAGGCGGTAGTGGTCGAAGAAATCGGGATAGGACTTGTTGACGGCCTCGGCGCCGTGAATCACGACCTCTCCAGCGGCGCGGCTTGCAGCGATGGCAGCCATCATGGCGATGCGGTGATCGTTGTGCGAGTCGACCTCGCCGCCAGTAAAGGCGTCGACACCCTTGATGATGAGGTCGTCACCGGCAATGCGTACCTGTGCGCCCAGTGCGGTGAGCTCGCGGGTGGTAGTAGCCAGACGGTCGGATTCCTTGATGCGCAGGCGGGCGCAATCGCGGATGAACGTGCGGCCTTGCGCCAGCGATGCCACGGCCGAGATAACGGGCACCAGGTCGGGGATGTCGTGGGCACTCATCTCAAAGCCGGCGAGCTTGTCGGACTGCACGGTGGCGGCGTTGGTGGAGCGCACGATGCGGGCGCCAAAGCGCGAAAGCGCGGCAAGCACGTTGCGGTCGCCCTGGGCCGAGCTCAGGGACACACCCTCGACGGTGATGGGGTCGGAGCCGATGCCGCCGGCGCACAGCCAAAAGGCAGCGTTGGACCAGTCACCCTCGACGGCCACGTTACCGGGCGTGCGGTACGAGCCGCTGCTTACGCGGAAGTTCGTGACCTCGGGCTGGCCGTCTTTGGACGGAATACGTTCGACGTTGACCTCGACGCCAAAGGCCTTCATGGCCTGGACCGTCAGGTTGATGTAGGGGCGGCTCTCGATGAGGCCCGTTACCTGCACGCAGGAGGGCTGAGCGAGCAACGGGGCTGCCAGCAGCAGGCCGGAGATATACTGCGAGCTTACGTTGCCCGGCAGCACAAAGGTGCCCGGGCGCATGCGTCCGCTCGTCTTGAGCGGAAAACCGCCCAGACCCTGTAGGTCGCAGCCGGCGGCGATGATCTCGTCCGAGAGCGGCGAGAGCGGGCGGGCGCCCAGGCGGCCCTGGCCCACGAAGGTGGCATCCGCACCCAGCGCGCAGGCGACGGGCAGCATAAAGCGTAGCGTGGAGCCGCTTTCGCCGCAGTCAAGCGTGCCGCCGGCAAGGGCCTTGAGCAGGCCAAACTCAACACTCTTCATGGTAGGGTGGACCTGGAAGCCGTCCTCGACGGTCTCGATGCGGGCGCCGAGTGCCGTAAGGCAACGCACCGTGGCCTCGATGTCGGCGCAGGTGGTGTTGCAGGTGACGTGTGTCTCGCCGTTGGCAAGCGCAGCGCAGATGATCAGGCGATGTGCCATCGACTTGGACGCGATGGCGGGAACGGTGCCCTTGAGCGGGGACGGGGTGATGCGGGCTAGCATGCGGATGCGTCTCCCTTCTGGCCGAGGCCCTCGGCAATGAGTTCGTGGAAAGTGGAAAGCGGCGTGCGGTCGATGCTGCAGCGGCCAATGCCGTGCGGAATCACCAGGTCGATGGTGTCGCCCGCGCGCTTCTTGTCGTGGAGCGCCTCGGCAAAGACGGCATCGGCGGAAAGCTCGCAGCGGGTCTTGAGGCCGTGGCGGGCGCAGAGCTCCTCAATACGGCCGGGCAGTGCAGCATCGCAAACGCCGTGCAGGGCAGCGGCGCGCGTGATGATGCCCATGCCGATCGACACGCAGTTGCCGTGTCCGAGCTCAAAGTGCTCGCAGGCCTCGACGGCGTGTCCGGCGCTGTGTCCAAAGTTGAGCAGCTTGCGCTGGTTGGTCTCGCGCTCGTCGGCAACGACCACGGCGCGCTTGATGTCAATATTGCGGGCGATGATGAGCGCTACGCGGGCTACATCGCGGTTGAGTAGCTCCAGCGTGAGCGGGGTCTTCTCCAGCTCGGCGAAAAGCTCTGGGTCGGCGATCACGGCGTGCTTGACGACCTCGCCGCAGCCGTCGGCGAACTGCTCGGGCGTAAGGGTGGCCAGGCACCCCACGTCGGCGATAACCACATTCGGCTGCCAAAAGGCGCCGGCCAGGTTCTTGCCGGCAGCCAGGTCGATGGCGGTCTTGCCGCCCACCGACGAATCCACCATGGCGAGCAGACTCGTGGGGATCTGCACAAACTTGCAGCCACGCATGTAGGTGGCGGCCACAAAGCCCGCCACGTCGCCCACGACGCCGCCGCCGAGTGCCACGATCACGTCGGAGCGCGAAAGCTCGTGCTCGGCCACAAACTCCAAAATGGCAACATAGGTTTCGGCGCGCTTATGGGCCTCGCCGGCCTCGAAGGTGCAGATACTCACCTCGTAGCCTGATGCCTCCAGACTCTGCTTAACTGGCATCTGGTAGAGCGGGCCCACGTTGGTGTCCGTCACGATGACGGCCTTGGTGCCGCCGGCAGTGGCGCGCACAAGTGGTCCCGCCTGCTCCAGCAAAAACGTGCCAACATGCACCTGGTAGGGGCGTGCGGTGTCGATATCGATGGTAATCGCCATAAGCTTCGGTCCTTTCGACCTGGCGTGATAGGTGGTCTAGTGGGAGGCCTCGTCGTCGAGCGCGCGCTTAATGCGGTCGCCCTCGGCAAGGAGATTCTCCAGATAGCGCTGGTCGCGGTCCTTGAGCGCACGGCTGTAGGCGCCAAGCGACTCGATCAGATGGTCAATCTCGAAGGCGAGCGCGTCGGCGTCGTCGATCATGAGCTCGGACCACATTTGCGGGTTGAGGTGCGCCACGCGGGTGAGATCGCGGTAGCTACCGGCCGAAAAGCCGTGGTGGACCTGGGCGGTCGGGCTCTTTACGTAGGCGTTGGACACCACGTGCGCAAGCTGGCTCGTGAAGGCGATGACGCGGTCGTGCTCGGCGGCGCTGGTCACGCTGAACTTGCCAAAGCCCAAGGGGCGCACCATCTCGCGCACCTGGCCCAAGAGCTCCAGCTTAAGGGCATCGTCTACCGCGGGCGGAACGAGCACCAGGGGAGCGCCCTGGAACAGGTCGGCGCGGGAGTGCGCGTAGCCCGAGAACTGGGTGCCCGCCATGGGGTGCGCGCCCACAAAGTAAAAGCCGTTCTCGCGGGCAAGCTCAAAGGCGCGCTCGCACACGATGCCCTTGACGCCCACGGTGTCGATCACCACGGGACCCATGATGGCGTCGGTGTCGGTGGCGTCGGCGAGCGCCTGGGCGTGCGCCTCGAGCCACTCGATGCATGCCTCGGGATAGCAGGCAAGGACGATGATGTCGCATTCGCCGAGTGTCTTGTCGTTGAGCTCTCTGGCGACAGTGCCCATGCTGGCGGCCGTCATGACATCGTCATCGGGGTCCCAGGCCAGCACGCGGACGCCCGCCTGCGCATAGCCGCGGGCAAAACTGCCGCCGATGAGGCCAAGGCCGACGATGCCGGCACACTTGGGGCCGCCCTGGTTAACGCGCGCGTTTCTCACCGTACCCATGGGCTACTCCATGGTCTCTTGGCAGACGACCTCGCGGATGGCTCGGATGCGGCGCATGGTGTCGTCGAACTGATCGGGGGTGAGGGCCTGGGCGCCGTCGGACCAGGCGCGGCTCGGCTCGTCGTGGACCTCAATCTCCAGGCCGTTGGCACCGCAGGCGGTCGCGGCGAGCGCCATGGGCTCGACGTAGCGAGTGTAGCCGGTGGCGTGGCTGGGGTCGGCGACGACGGGCAGGTGCGACAGGTGGTGCAGCACCGGCACGGCGTTAAGGTCGAATGTGTTGCGGGTGCGGGTCTCGAAAGTGCGGATACCGCGCTCGCACAGGATGACGTTGTCGTTGCCCTCGCTCATGATGTACTCGGCTGCCATAAGCAGCTCGTCGATCGTGCCGGACATGCCGCGCTTGAGCAGAATCGGGGTTTGGGTCTTGCCGACCTCCTTGAGCAGGGGGAAGTTCTGGGCGTTGCGGGCGCCGATCTGCATGACGTCAATCTTCTTGTCCAAGAAGACCTGCACGTCGCGTGGGTCCATGATCTCGGTGACGATCGGCATGTCGAGCTCGGCAGACGCCTCGCACAGCAGGTCGAGGCCGGCGGGGCCCATGCCCTGGTAGGCGTAGGGGGAGGTGCGGGGCTTGTAGGCACCGCCGCGCAGCATCGTGGCACCGGCGGCCTTCACGCGGCGTGCGATGCGGATGAGGTTCTCGCCCTCGACGGAGCAGGGACCGGCGATGACTTGGAACTGGTCGCCGCCGATCTTGACGCCGTGGCCGCAGTCGATGACGGAGTCCTCGGGGTGGAACTTACGGTTGGCGCGCTTGAACGGCTCGGAGACGCGCTGCACGCGCTCGACGACATCCATGGACTCGAGCAGGAACGGGTCGATCTTGGTCGTATCGCCCACCAGGCCGATAATCGTCTCATTCTCGCCGCGCGAGACATCGGTCTTCAGGCCCTTTTTCTCAATCCAGCTGACGATATGGCCGACGGCCTCGTCGCTGGCGCTCTGCTTTAAAATTGCAATCATGGTGTGCCTCTCACCTCGATGGATAACTTTTGCAAAAACGGCCCGCATCGCGAGCCGTGTATATATGGTGCATGAGAGTTTATACTATCTGACTCGCTTTTGCCTTCTAAAGTGGGCCGTTGCGCCGCGTCTTCCTCGGAATTGCAAAGCTTTTTCTTTTATTTTGATAGCCCGTGGTGCACTTGGGTATAATGCCAACCGTTGGCCCTATTAGCTCAGGGGATTAGAGCGTCTGCCTCCGGAGCAGAAGGCCGTTGGTTCGAATCCAACATGGGGCACCATCGAACGTAAGACCGTCCGAACCTCGCATGGTCCGGGCGGTTTTTCTTATACCGACGCGACGTGATGGGACGTGGTATGGCAGCAACGGATATCGAGCGCGGACTCTCGACCGCCGAGGTCGAGGAGCGCATCGCCGCCGGTAAGATCAACCGCAACATGGAGCTCAAGACCAAGTCGGTCAAAGAGCTCATCATCGAGAACCTCTGCACGCTGTTCAATTTGATCAACGTGATCTTGGCGTTCCTGGTCATTTTGACCGGTTCGTTTAAGAACCTGACGTTCCTGTTTGTGGTGTTCCTCAATACCGTTATTGGCGTCATTCAATCCATGCGGTCCAAGAAGATGGTCGATAAGCTCACGCTGCTGACCTCTAAGAAGGCCATCGCGGTGCGCGACGGTGCCGAGGTGGAGCTCGACTTGGACCAGATCGTGCTCGACGACATCATCCGCCTGGGGCGCGGCGACCAGATTCCCGCTGATGCCGTGGTGGTTTCAGGCGAGGCTCTCGTGAACGAGAGCTTGCTGACGGGCGAGAGCGACCTTATCAAGAAACAGCCCGGTTCCGAGCTCATGAGCGGCAGCTTTATCGACTCGGGCCTGCTGCGCGCCCGCGTGATCCATGTCGGCGCCGACAACTACGTGGCTAAGATCAATAACGAGGCCAAATACGTCAAAAAGGTCAATTCCGAGATCATGAACGCGCTGAACGCCATCGTGCGCTTTGCGAGCATCATCATGATCCCGCTCGGTTTGGCGTTGTTTGCCTCAAGTGTGAGCGAGCTGTGGGATGCCGCGGGAACCCCGGGCGATAGCGCGCTTTCGTGGTGCTTCTCCGAGCTGTTGGCTGGTCATGTTCCTTCGTCGGCGCTGCTGTCCACGGTGGGCGCCCTGCTGGGCATGATCCCGCAAGGCCTGGTGCTGCTGACCTCGTCGGTGCTCGCCATCGCCACGGTGCGCTTGGCCCGCCGCAAGGTGCTGGCGCAGCAGCTCTACTGCATCGAGACGCTCGCGCGCGTCGACGTGCTGTGCCTGGACAAGACGGGTACCATTACCTCGGGTCGTATGGAGGTCGAGGGCACCTACCCGCTGCCTGTTGAGGGTGTTGGCTTTGGCGTGGACTCGGACGAGGCGGCTGTTCCCGTCGATACCACAGTGCTCGATTTTGCGCTGGCTAACGTGGCGCGTGCGACTTCGGCCGATGCCAACGAGACCTGCCAGGCGCTGCTCAACTATTATGCTGATCGCCCGGTCGAGGTGTCTGAGCCGCTGTCGGTCATTCCGTTCTCGTCCTCCAAAAAGTGGAGCGGCGCGTCGTTTGCGCAGGGCTCCTATGTGATGGGTGCGGCGCAGTTTGTGCTCTCTGATCGTGTGTTTTCGCAGGTCGAGAACCGTGTCGCCGAGTTTGCCGATACCTGCCGCGTGCTCGTGGTGGCGCGCGTGGACGGCTTTACGCCCGATGGCGATATGGTGGGCGAGGCCGAGCCCGTGGGCTTTGTGACCATCCGCGACGAGATTCGTACCTCGGCGGCCGAGACCATCGGCTACTTTAACGAGCAGGGCGTGACCCTCAACGTGATCAGTGGCGACGACCCGCGTACGGTGTCGTCGATCGCGCGCGTGGTGGGCGTGCCGGGGGCGGACGCTTATGTGGACGCCACGACGCTCGATACACCGGCCAAGCTTGATGCCGCGGTGGACCGCTACCATGTCTTTGGTCGTGTGACCCCGCAGCAGAAGCGCGAGCTCGTGCAGGCGCTCAAGCGCCGCGAGCACACCGTGGCCATGACGGGCGACGGCGTCAACGACGTGCTGGCGCTCAAGGAGGCCGACTGCTCCGTGGCCATGGCGGCCGGCTCCGATGCCGCGCGTAACGTGGCCGAGATCGTACTCGTCGACAACGACTTTGCCTCGATGCCCGCCGTGGTGGCCGAGGGCCGTCGCTCCATCAACAACCTGCAGCGCTCGGCGTCGCTGTTCCTGACCAAGACGCTGTTCTCGATGGGCCTGGCGGCGCTGTGCATCGCGCTGCCGCCGTACCCCTTCGAGCCCATCCAGATGACGCTCATTAACTTCTTCTGCATCGGCGCGCCGGGCTTTGTGTTGGGCCTGGAGCCCAACAATGCTCGTGTGAAGGGTGCGTTTTTGAGCAACGTACTCAAGCGTGCACTGCCGGCGTCGATTGCGGTCATTTTGGCTACGGCGCTCGACATCTTTGTGGCGCGCGTGTTTGGCTTTAGCCAGCTCACGCTGTCTACGATGTGCCTGCTTACGTCGTGCGCGGCGAGCGTCAGCCTAATCTGGCGCATCTCGCAGCCTCTCACGCCCTTACGTGTGGTGCTCTTTGTGTTTGTAGTCGCTGGCATCCTGGTGGGCGTTATCGGATTCCCGGAGCTGCTGTCTATTGCCAACCTGTCGATGGGCCAGATGGTTATCTTGGCTGTTATCGTGGTCTTTACCTGCTCGGTGTTCTTTAAGCTCGCCACGATGATGGATTCGCTCAAGCCGCGTCGTCGTCATGCCGCAACTGGTTTTGGCCGCGGTGTGCGCGTCCGCCTGGGTCGCGGTGGCGGCAAGGTGAGCTCGACGGGCTCGACGGCCGAACGTTTTGCCAAGCGCGTCGCCGCCGACATGGCGCAGCGCCGCGAAGATCGCACCGCTCGCGAGGCCGAGGCCCGCGCACTCGAGGGCGTGGCCCAGGCCCAGCCCAAGAAAAAGAAGAGTACCGGAGCCAAGCGCTCTCGCGTGACCAAGTCCGCCCAAGGCATCAAAGTCTCGATGCCAAGCAAAAAGAAGAAGTAACTACGCGCCCTGCCGATGTTGAATTGGTGCCTTGCTCCTGTGGGGCCGTGCCGATGTTATGCTCTAACCTCGATTGTTTGAATTGCTTCGAAAAGAGGATGCCGTGATCTGCCCGCATTGCCTTAAGACTATCGAGGACGGCGCCTCGTTCTGCCCCTACTGCAACGCCTATGTGGGTCCGGGCGATGGCCCCGAGCACACCGAGTTCGTGTTCTGCGAGGGCTGCGGTGCCCGTCTTTCTCCGCATGATCGTACGTGTCCCAAATGCGGACGCCCCGCTCCGGGTATCCTCTCCGAGGACGCGGCCGCATCTGACCTGGCAGCGGGCCGCACGGCGGGCTTTCCGCGCCTAACGCAAGAGCAGATCGATACCGAGGTGCCGCATGCGCCGGCCTCTGCCGCTGCGGTGCTTTCGGACGCCGCCGACCCCAATGAGACTTGCGTGCTGCCGGCTTTCGATAAGGATTTCGGTATCCCCAAGGTCGACATTCCCACGCCCGTTTCCCTGCACGACGATGCTCAAAAACCCAAGCGCAAGGTGCACCCCGACGAGGACGCCTATCACAAGCACAAGCGTCATATCCCCAAGCCGCTCATCGTCATCGCGGTCCTTGCCGTCGTGTGCGGTGGTGCGTATTGGTTCGTGACGGCCGATCCCATGGGTGTCATGCCTGGCTTCTATGACCAGTTTGGCCAGGCCGCGCAGACGACCTTCCCCACGCGCCAAAAGGGCGAGGCGACTGAGGACGATACCAAGCAGGACGATTCTGCCGAGGTGGTCCAGGAAGAAACTGTGCTCACCGATGATCAGCTCTATACCAGGCTCGACGGTCTGTATCAGACCATCGTGTCCTACGGTGACGAGGACCAGATCGGCGAGGTCATCGATTCTTTTAACAATGGCTATCTTCGAACGCCACTGTCCACCCGTCAGGAGCTGTCGCAGAGTGCCTACGCCCTGCGCGACCAGATCAAAAAGACGCAAGATGAGCTTAACAACCTTAAGTATCAGGACGATACGGTCTATGCGGATGACATCGCCCACTTAAAGCAGCTTGCCGAGTGGATGTACGAGCGTGTCGACGTGATCTGTCAGAGCTGGGACATCTCGCTGGCCATTCCCGATGGTGAGTCGATGAGTTCCCACCAAAGCGATATCCTGGCGCCCATCGCACAGGGCGGCAACAGCGCGCTTAATCAGTACGACGCCAACGTGGGCTCCTGGAAGCCGCAGCAGCGTTCCTAAAATTAGTTCGCCATAGTCAGCATAACCTACGTGCGCAATTGATGTAAGCCCATGCTTATTGCTACAATTCGTACAAATATGCTTTAAACGCACGAGGAAGGAACCACATGTTTGGGTTTAAGAAAGAGCTCTACACGCCCGAGTATCAGCTTGCCGGCGACGAGTGCGCCGTTATCGAGACGTCGAAGGGTACTATCAAGGTCAAGTTTGACGGCGAGGGCGCTCCCATTCATGTCGCGAACTTCTGCGAGCTTTCTACGATGGGCTTCTATGATGGCCTTAAGTTCCATCGCTATGTGCCCGGTTTTGTCATCCAGGGCGGCGACCCCAATACCCGCGACATGTCCGGCGCCGACGTCGCTGCCGGTCTTGAGGGCCCCGACGGCATGCCCGGTACCGGTGGCCCCGGCTACTGCATCAAGGGCGAGTTTGCCACCAATCCGCACAACAGCCATGTCGATGGTGCCCTTGCCATGGCACGCTCCATGGACCCCGATTCCGCGGGTTCGCAGTTCTACTTCTGCCTGGGTGCCCAGCATAACCTCGATTCCGGTTACACCGTCTTTGGTACCACGGTCGAGGGTCTCGATGTGATTTCGCAGCTGCGTGCCGGCGACGAGATCGTCCATGTCGAGATCGTTCACGAGTAAAGGGGACTTCCTTGAATAGCCAGCTGATCCAACAGGGCCGCGCCGCTTACCGCGCGGGTGATTTTTCCGCTGCAGCCCAGATGCTTGGGGCGGCAAAGACTCCCGATGAGATTATGGGCGAGGCCGATCACCTTCGTGGCAACGCCTTGATGCACCTGGGCATGTATGCCGAGGCCGCCGAGGCCTATGCCGCTGCCCTCAACGACGGCACCTATGGCAAGCGCGGCGCGCTGCTCACCAACCGCGGCAAGGCACTCGCCGCCGTGGGCGACTACACGACGGCCGCTCAGGCGTTCTCTGCTGCTACGCAGGACGCTTCCTATGCCACGCCGTTCAAGGCCTATCTGGGCCTTGGTAACGCGCTGTTCCAGTCGGGCGACTATGCCAACGCGGGTACTGCCTTCCGTCAGGCCGCCATCGACGGCGCCAATCCGGCTCCTGCCGCTGCACTCGGCGAGCTCGGTCGTTGCTTCATTAAGCTCGGCCGTCCGGCGGATGCCGTGGAGACCTACCGCACGGCTATCGACTTTGCCGGCCCCCGCGACGACACGCGTGCGCTCAACGCCGGCATGGGTCAGGCGCTTTCTGCCGCCGGCCGTCCGTCCGACGCACTCGACGCCTTTAACGCTGCCACTGCCGATGGCATCTACCAGCTCACCTCCGAGCAGGCCGATGAGCTTGCCCGCGTGCACGATTCGCTTGCCGCGCTGTCTGCCCAGACGGCTATGGCCACGGCTCCGGCGCCCGCGATGGACGCTCCTGCCGTTGACCCGCTCGATCCTACGGGCGCGACCGGTCAGTTTATGCCCGATCCCTCGGACACCGGCTTCTTTACGCTGTCCGAGTCCGAGATGGTCCAGCAGGACCGTCAGGACCGTAAGCAGGCCAAGGTCCGTCGTCGCCATCGCCACACGGGTCTCAAAGTCTTCATCGTGCTGCTTCTGCTCATTTTGATCGCCGCGGGCGGTCTGGGCTTTGCCTACACGCGCGGCTTTGGCTTCCCGTCTCAGGAGTCTGTCGTTACCGATCTGTTCCAGGCTGCCGGCGACGGTGACACCGCAAAGGCCGAGTCTTGCCTGGCCTCGAGCCTGTCCGAGGACGCCAAGTCGATGATCATCTCTTCGATTCCGCAGGGTGCCACCGTGTCCGTCGAGGGCATGGATCAGTCCATGACCGAGACGACCGCTAAGGTGAAGGCATCGCTGTCCAAGGGCGGCGAGCAGGAGTACACCGTCAAATTCGTGCGCTCCGACAACCATATCGGCTGGGCCGTTTCCTCGCTCGATATGGATTTCTCGGCTGCTGACAACCAGTAGTGACCTTATGGGATTTAGCTTTGCCCGGCGCTTCACCGCAAGTGAGGTGCCGGGCTTGCGCTAGTATGATGAGCTAGTAGTTTTCCAGCAATCATCCAACACATCAGGAGTTGCGTTGTTTTCTTTGATGGATATGTTCTTCGGTAGCTATGCGGGCGATCTTGCCATCGACCTCGGTACCGCAAATACGCTTGTCTCCGTGCGCGGCAAGGGCATCGTCATTCGCGAGCCCTCTGTTGTCGCCATCGACAAGAACGACGAGCGCATCCTGGCGGTCGGTATCGAGGCAAAGCGCATGCTCGGCCGTACGCCCGGCAACATCGTGGCCGTTCGTCCCCTGAAGGACGGCGTCATCGCCGACTTCGATGTTACCGAGGCCATGCTTCGCTACTTTATCGACAAGGCTTCCGAGAAGCGCTATCCGTGGACCCCGCGTCCGCGCGTTGTCGTCTGCGTTCCCTCCGGTGTCACGTCGGTCGAGAAGCGTGCTGTCTTTGAGGCCACGATCCAGGCCGGTGCTCGCCAGGCCTACCTGATCGAGGAGCCCATGGCTGCCGCTATCGGCGCCGACCTGCCCGTCGAGGAGCCCACCGGCTCCATGGTCATCGACATCGGTGGCGGTACTACCGAGGTCGCCGTTATCGCTATGGGCGGCATCGTCGTCTCGCAGTCCATCCGTATTGCCGGCGACGAGTTCGATCAGGCCATCCTCACGCACGTTCGTGATGCCTACAACTTGGCCATCGGCGAGCGTACGGCAGAGGACATCAAGATCAAGGTCGGCTCCGCCGTGCCGCTCAAGGACGAGCTCGACGTCGAGGTCAACGGCCGCGACGTGATCACCGGTCTGCCCAAGACCGTGCGCATCGAGAGCGAGGAGATTCGTCGCGCGCTCAACAAGCCGCTCGACGAGATGGCCAAGGCCGTCAAGGACGCACTCGACGCTACGCCTCCCGATCTTGCCTCGGACCTTATGTACTACGGTATTTTGCTGACTGGTGGCGGCGCGCTGCTGCGCGGTCTCGACGTGCGCCTGCGCGATGAGACCGGTGTTTCGGTCAACGTCAGCCCCACGGCGCTCGATAACGTCGTTAACGGCTGTGCCCGCGTGCTCGAGGCCAATGCGTTTGATGGCGGCTTCGTCCAGACCAATGCTTAATTTCCAAAAGGTGGATTCCATTTGGCACGATCTTCGGGTTTCTCCACAAATCTGAATACCAAGCGACAATCAACGGGTATGCGCCCGTTGATTGTTTTCAGCCTGATTTCGGTGTTGCTGCTCACGTTTTACATCCGCGAGGGCGAGGCAGGACCGATTCATGCCGTGCGTTCGGGCGTGACGACGATTACCTCGCCGGTGCGCTTTGTGGGCTCGGCTGTGGCGGCCCCCTTCAATGCGATCGGCAACGTGTTCTCTAACCTTACGGCGTCGCAGGACACGCTTGACGAGCTTAAGAAGCAAAACGAGGAGCTGACCTCTAAGGTTGCTGAGCTCTCCGAGGCTCAAAAGACCGCCGAGCGTCTGGAGGGGCTGGTCGGCCTGCAGTCGACCTACAACCTCAAATCGACCGCTGCTCGTATCGTTGGTGCCTCGGGCGATGCCTGGACCTCGACCGTAACCATCGACAAGGGCTCTGCCGACGGCCTTACCATCAACATGCCCGTGACGAGTTCTGCCGGTGTTATCGGTCAGATTATCGAGGTATCGGCCAAGACCTCTACCGTGCGCCTTATTGGCGACGAGAACTCGGGTGTGTCCGCCATGGTACAGGACACGCGCGCCCAGGGCATGCTGCAGGGTCAGGCTGACGGCACGCTGCGTCTTGAGTACGTGAGCGTCGACTCCGATGTTAAGGTTGGCGACATCATCGTGACCTCGGGCATTGGCGGTGTATTCCCCAAGGGTCTACCGCTCGGCACCGTCTCGTCGGTTGAGAAGTCGGCAAACGACGTGTACTACACCATTGTGGTGCGCGCTCAGACCACGGCCGAGAACAACGAGGAAGTGCTGGTCATCACCTCGCTGACCGACGAACAGTCGGCTTCGGATGAGGACGTGAGCACCGCTAATAGCACGCCGCAGGGAACGTCGCGCGACGCTGCGACCAAGACGAAGGACGAGAGTTCGGATGACAGTTCCGACGCGTCCGAGACGACCGATTCCGGCTCGAGCGAATAGGGGGCATGTCCATGGATCTACACGAGCAGGGGATGAGCTCCCGTACGTTTGTAATCGCCGCCATCGTGTGCGTGCTGCTGCAGGCAGGCCTGGCACCGCAGATCTCCATTGCGGGCGGTCGCGTCAACTTCATGATTATCCTGGTGTGCCTAAGCGTGTTCTCGGGCGACCCGACCCGTGCCGTCGTGTGCGGTTTTTGCAGCGGCTTGTTCTATGACCTGTCCGCTGCCGTGCCGGTGGGCGTTATGTCGCTCCTGCTGACCGTGGGTTCTTTTGCCCTGGTGCACAGCGCCGTCGGTCAGACGGGCGGTACCCCGAGTGCGCGCGGCGTCACTGTGGGCGCCTTCGCGCTCGTCATTAATGTGATCTACAGCATCGTCTTGCTGTTTATGGGTTTGGAGACGAGCTTTGTCGTGGCGATCTTCGGCCATGCGCTGCCGTCCTCGATCCTGACGGGTCTGGTTGCCATTCCGTTTTTGATGTCCGGCGTCGTGCCGCAGTCCGGCTATGGATTCTCCGCACGTGGCGGACGCCAGACGGGTATGCGCTTTAAGCCCAAGACCCGCAAGCTCAAATAGGGGAGGCCCGTAGATGTCTTCCCAGATGACGGTTATTATCGCCGGTATCGTGCTGGTTGTGGCCATCGTGGTCGCGCTGGTCATCATGCGTCGAGGCGATTCCCGTTTTACCTACGATACACAGCATGGAACGGCCCCGCGCGCCACCGAGGGCGAGGGCAATACCGCGGCGACCGCCTTTAAGGGCCGCTTTTCCATCCTCACCACGGGTGTGGGCGCGATGTTTGCGGCGCTCGCCGTCAAGCTGTGGGGCATGCAGATGGTCTCATCGGACTATTACGAGAAGCAGGCCAATAGTAATCAGACTCGCACCGTTACAACACCCGCTGTGCGCGGTCGCATCCTCGACCGCAATGGCGTGGCGCTTGTCCAGAACCGTCCCTCACTTGCTGTCGTGGCCTACCGCGACCTTGCCGAGGATGAGGTTCTGGTTCGCCATCTTGCCAACGTGCTTGGAATGCCTTACGTGGCGGTCCTTCGCAATATTCAGGACAATACAGAGGGCGCTCAGAGCCTGCATACCATCGCGACGGACGTCCGTCGCTCCACGGTTGCCTATATCAAGGAACACGCCGGCGAGTTCCCGGGCGTCAAGATTGCCGAGCGTACCGAGCGTCAGTATCCATATGGCGAGACGGCATGCCATATCTTGGGCTATACCGGCACCATTACCTCCGAGCAGCTCGAGGCCCAGAATAAGAAAACCTCTGGCGATGATGATGCTTCTGCTGGCAAGATTACGTACCAGTCGGGCGATATCGTGGGCCAGGCGGGCGTTGAGAGCTACTACGAAAACCTGCTGCAGGGCATTCGTGGCGAGCAGACCGTCAAGGTCGATGCCTCGGGCAATGTGACCGGTCAGGCCGGCGCCGTGCCCGCGAAGGCCGGCTCCGACATTAAGCTCACGCTCGACCTTAAGATTCAGCAGGCCTGTGAGACGGCGCTGGCGAGCGCTATCGAGCTTGCCAAGACCACTGGCTACAGCAATGCCGGCAACGGCGCAGTGGTGTGTCTCGATCCCAACAATGGCGAGATCCTGGGCATGGCGAGCGAGCCCAAGTTCGATCCGTCCGTCTTTATCGGCGGTGTCTCAAATGACGTGTGGACCGAGCTCAATGATGACAAGGGTTCGCACCCGCTGCTCAACCGCGCCATTAGCGGACAGTACATGTCGGCCTCGACCATCAAGCCGCTCTCGGCACTGGCCGGTCTTGAGTTTGGAACCTACACGTCGGGGCAGACGACCAACTGCACGGGTTATTGGACGGGTCTGGGCAAGTCGTGGGGCAAGTACTGCTGGCTGCATTCCGGCCACGGCACCATGACGCTGCAGTCGGGTATCGCCAACTCGTGCGACCCCGTCTTCTACGATATGGGCAAGGCGTTCTTTTATGACGAGAAACATTCCGAGGGCCTGCAGGAGGTCTTTCGTCGCTGGGGTCTAGGCAAGACCTGCGGTATCGATCTGCCGAGTGAGGGCGCGGGCCGTATTCCCGATGCCGAGTGGAAAGAGTCGTACTTCACCGACGCATCTGCCGAGGACCGCAAGTGGAATGCCGGCGATATGACCAACATTGCCATCGGTCAGGGCGATATCCTGGTGACGCCCCTGCAGATGGCGTGTGCCTATATGGGTCTTGCCAACGGCGGCAAACAGTACGTGCCTCACGTGTTTTTGTCTGCCGTGTCGCGCGATGGCGACGGCGATGCCTATAAGTACAACGGCAAGGGCAAGAAGAAGCGCCTGGAGGCCAAGATCAACAGCGATTCGGATTTGGCTCTCGTTCGCAACGGCATGCACGACGTGATTTACACGGCATCGACGTCCCTGGCGGCGCACTTTGGTACCCTGACGCCGCAGGTATACGGCAAGTCGGGCACGGGCGAGAAAAGCGGCGAGGACGAATACGCTTGGTTCTGCGCCTATGCACCGGCCGATAATCCCAAGTATGTCATCGCTACTGTCCTGGAGCAGGGCGGCGGCGGCTCAGATACCGCGATGCATGTCGTGCGCGACGTGCTCGGTGTGATTTATGACGAGCCCGATACCTCTTCGGCCTCGGGCGATTCTTCGGTTCGATAGGAGGTTGCGATGGATTTTTCTCCGGCGGATCTGTTCCGTTCAACCAAGACCGGCTCTCGCAGCAGCCTGGACCGCGTCAACAAGCAACTTTCGGCCTCGCGCGGCACGTTTCGCCAAAAGGTCCATATCGGTGTGCTCGTGGCTACAGTGGCGCTCGTCGCCTACGGTGCCATCATTATCTGGTCGGCTTCGCAGTTTAAGGCCGATGCTTCGTTCTCACGCCATCTGCTGGGAATTGGCATCGGCACGGTGCTGGCGGTGCCGGTCTGGCGCTCCGACCTGCGCGGTATTTCCAATTTCTCGACGGCGTTGCTCGTCATCGACCTGATCGTGATCCTCTCGCCCAAGATTCCGGGTCTGTCCTATACGGGCGGTCTGGGCATGACGGGCTGGATCAAGATTCCCGGTATCGGCTTGACATTCCAGCCGGTTGAGCTTGCCAAGCTCATCACCATCTTCTTTATTGCTACGCTTGGCTCGCAGTATAACGGTCGCATCGATACCGTTCGCGACTACGTCAAGCTCTGCGGCATGTTGTCCATTCCGTTTTTGGCCGTCGTCGCCATGGGCGACCTGGGCTCGGGCCTTGTCGTGCTGGTTTCGGGCGCCATCGTCATTTGTATGAGTGGTGCACGCCGCGAATGGGTGCTGTCGACCCTGGCCCTGCTCGTGGGCCTGGTGGCCCTCGTCCTGGCGCTCGATTCGGTCTTTGATTCGTTGCTCGGCCACGATGTGCTTATCAAGCAGTATCAGATGAACCGTCTGACGGTCTTTATCGACCCCGATAATGCCGATTCGGACGATGCCTACAACCTGCAGCAGTCGCTTATCGCCGTTGGCTCGGGTGGCTTCTTTGGTAAGGGTTTGGGCCATGCGACGCAGTCGGCCGGCGGCTTTCTGCCTGAGTTCCACACCGACTTCGTCTTCGCCTTTCTGTCCGAGACCTTTGGCTTTTGCGGCTCCTTTTTGCTGCTGTGCTTGTACGTACTGCTCATCTTCTCGACGATCCGCGTTGCTTTTAAGTGCGAGTCTCTGTTCCTACGCTTATCATGCGTAGGTATCGTCGGCATGTGGGCGTTCCAGACCTTCGAAAACATCGGCATGTGCATCGGCATGATGCCGATTACCGGTATTCCGCTACCGTTTATTAGCTTCGGTTCGTCTTCGATGATGATTCAGCTGCTGACGGTGGGTATCGTACAATCCATATGGCGGCATCGTTCGGGCGCCGCGTAACCGCTGGAGGGGTTTGCTATGAAAATTCCCGTAGATAAGCTGACCCGCGCTTTTAAGATGGGCGCGTCCGTTAAGAAGGATTCCGATACGCCGGTGCGCGTCTCGGTCTATCTGGATTCGTCCGCCTCGCGCTTTCTTGCCGAGACGGTGCGTGACGCCTTTGTGCCGCAGACGACCTCGGGTATTGTGCGCGTCGAGCGTCTGGGGGAGGAGCGAATTGCTCCAAAGACCGATACCGATGTGGTGCTGGTGCTCTCGTGTGGTTCCGACCGCTTGGAGAGTGCCGTGCAGGAGCTCGTGATCGCCGGCGCGCCCGTGTGCGTGCTTGCCGAGTCTGCTGTGGAGGTGCCGTTTATCGAGGAGTCCACGCCCATGCTCGGCGTGGTAGCGGCAACCGATAAGACGTATCTGCTCGAGACGCTTGCCCGCTGGATTCTCGATCGCACCGACAAGGAAACGGCTTTTGCGGCGAACTTTGCCTTCATGCGCATCGCGGCGGCCAATCGTATCATCACCTCGTGCGCGCTCACCAATATGGCGACCGGTGCGCTGGTGTTTTTGCCGGGCGCCGATTATCCCGTTATGGCGCTGGCGCAGGTGGGCATGCTCTTTGAGCTCGCTGTCGTCTTTGGACGCGGTATTAAGCCCGAGCGCGGCTACGAGGTCGCGGGCGTGCTTGCCGGCGGTCTTGTGATCCGCGCGGTCACCCGCGCGCTCGTCAAGCAGACGCCGCATATTGGGTTTGCCGTCAAGGCGCTCACTGCTGCCGCGGGCACCTATGGCATGGGCCGTGCGCTCGTTTCGCTCTACGAGCGCGATGTCGACTACAGCCGTGCCAACGAGGTGGTCACTGCCACGTTCTCCCGCGTTCGCGATCTGGTGACCACGGTCGCGGGCGCTACCCGTCCTATGGCGTCCTATCAGGACGCATCAGATCTCGCTGCTTAGGGGTTTTCCGTTGCGCGTTGCATACCAAGATTGTTTTCATTTAATTGAGCCGTTGCTCGCCAAGGTCGAGAAGCCGAGTCGCTATATCGATCACGAGTGGGGCACGCTTTCCAAAGCCGATGCCGACTACCGTTGCTGCCTGATCTACCCGGATGTGTACGAGGTTGGTCTGCCCAACCAGGGCATCGCCATCCTCTACAACATCCTTAACCAGGCCGAGGGCATCTCCTGTGAGCGTGGCTATGTGCCGTGGCCCGATATGGGTGACGCCATGCGCGAGGCGGGTATTCCGCTGCTGTCGCTC
>CABUUK010000038.1 GCA_902494765.1 uncultured Collinsella sp. | reverse complement strand
GATACCTCTCAGCAAAAGGGGGGTGGCACCGATACGCTTAAGCAGTTCGCGACCAACCTCACGCAGAAGGCGCGCGACGGCGAGCTCGACCCTGTAATTGGTCGCGAAAAGGAAGTCCAGCGTATGATGGAAATTCTTTCGCGCCGCACCAAGAACAACCCGCTCATTCTGGGCGACCCCGGCGTGGGCAAGACGGCCATCGTCGAGGGCCTGGCTCAGCAGATTGCAGCCGGCAACGTGCCCGAGAACCTCATGAACCAGAATATTTGGACGCTCGACCTGCCGGGCCTCGTGGCGGGCGCCAAGTATCGCGGCGAGTTTGAGGAGCGCCTCAAGAACGTGATTCAGGAGGCCACCGAAGCCGACGACGTCATCCTGTTTATCGACGAGATGCACACCATCATCGGTGCCGGTTCTGCCGAGGGCTCCATCGACGCGAGCTCCATGCTCAAACCCGTGCTCGCGCGCGGTGCCTTTCAGATTATCGGTGCCACCACGGCCGAGGAATTCCGCAAGTACCTCACCAAGGACCCGGCCTTCGAGCGTCGCTTCCAGACCATCGATGTCGAGGAGCCGAGCGTCGAGGACACGGTCAAGATCCTGACCGCACTCAAGCCGCGCTACGAGGAGCATCACCATGTGCGCTATACGCAGGGTGCTATCGAGGCCGCCGCGAACCTTTCCAACCGCTACATCCAGGATCGCTTCCTGCCCGATAAGGCCATCGACCTCATCGACGAGGCCGGTGCCCGCGCTCGCATCGCCGCGAATCGCGCGCCCGAGCCGGTGCGCGAGGCCGAGCATCGCATAGAGGAGCTCAAGGCCGCCGCGCAGGAGGCCACCGAGGGCGACGACATGAACAAGGCCGCCGAGATTACCGAGCAGCAGAAGGCCGCCGAGATTGAGCTCGCCGAGGCCAAGGCTGCCTGGACCGCTGAGCTCGACGCCAGCCCGCTCACCATCGATGTGAGTCAGATTGCCGACATCGTGTCCGTGACCTCTGGCGTGCCGGTTTCCTCGCTCACCGAGAGCGAGAGCCGGCGCCTGCTGCAGACCGAAAGCGTGCTCAAGACGCGCATCATCGGCCAGGATGAGGCAGTCGAGGCCGTCGCCAAGGCCGTGCGCCGCAGCCGCTCGCCGCTCAAGGACCCGCGTCGTCCCGGCGGCAGCTTTATCTTCCTGGGTCCCACCGGCACAGGCAAGACCGAGCTCGCCAAGACGCTCGCCGAGTACCTCTTTGGCAGCAAGGACGCGCTCATCAGCTTCGACATGTCGGAGTTCGGCAGCGAGTTCGAGGTCTCCAAGCTCATCGGTAGCCCTCCGGGTTACGTGGGCCACGACGAGGGCGGTCAGCTCACCAAGGCCGTTCGCCGTCATCCGTACTCGGTCGTGCTGTTCGACGAGATCGAGAAGGCGCACCCCGACATCTTCAACATTTTGTTGCAGGTGCTGGAGGAGGGCCGCCTGACCGATAGCCAGGGCAAGACGGTCGACTTCCGCAATACCGTGATCATCATGACGTCCAACGTGGGCGCCCGCGAGATCGCGCAGGATGCGAGCGTCGGTTTTGGCACCACCGGTGAGCAGGGTCTCACGTCGAGCGAGATCCGCGGCCGTGCGATGGGCGAGCTCAAGCGCCTGTTCCGCCCCGAGCTGCTCAATCGTATCGACGATATTGTGGTGTTCCAGAAGCTCTCGGGCGAGAATCTCACCAAGATTGCGCACCTGCTGGTGGACGATCTGCGTCAGCGTTTGATTGCCAACGGCATGAACATCAAGCTCACCGATGCGGCCTATGACAAGATCGTGGCCGAGGGCACCGACCTCACCAACGGTGCGCGTCCGCTGCGCCGCGCCATTCAAAAGCTCATCGAGGACCCGCTGTCCGAGGAGCTCCTGGCCGGCGAGTGGGGCGAGGGCGATACCGTCCTGTGCGACGTGGCCGATGGCAAGTTTGTCTTTAGCCACGGCACGGGCGAGATCCCGGCACCGCGTCAGGCGGGCACGCTCGGTGGCGATACCGCCCCGGCGGCACCGCACACCGGCAACGCCGCGCCCGTGAGCGGCGGCGTGACCTCGGGCCCCGGCGGCATGATGCAAGCCGGTTCTGGCGCGCTGTAGGGCGTGGCGACAATTTGATACGCGCAATCGAGGCGTTCCGGAAAGGGCGCCTCGATTTGTAGAGCTGCGGAAGTTGTGAACGTTACGCTATACGGTCCACCGTTAGCCGATGATGCGAGGGCGCTCGGCGTTTTCGACTGGTTTATGCACGCAAAGTCTGGGAATATACAAGTCGCATGTCTTACTGTCTAACCAGTTGCGCCAAGGAGGCACCATGGACTACAAGATTACCGGCTACGAGCCCGCCCAGCTGTTCCATTTCTTTGAGGAGGTCAGCGCGATCCCCCGTGGGTCTGGCAACGAGAAGGGCATCAGCGATTTCCTGGTCGCGTTTGCCAAGGAGCGCGGTCTCGATGTGTACCAGGACGAGGTCTACAACGTCATCATTCGCAAGCCCGCATCTGCCGGCGCCGAGAATGCCCCGACCGTAATGCTGCAGGGCCACATCGATATGGTGTGCGACAAGTTGGGCTCCGTTGAGCACGACTTTACGACTGATGGTATCGACCTGGTCGTCAAGGACGGCGTCCTCACCGCTAACGGTACCACTCTGGGCGCCGACAACGGTATTGCCGTCGCTCTGATGCTCACTGTTCTCGATGACGATTCGATCGTTCACCCCGCCCTCGAGTGCGTATTCACCACCGACGAGGAGACTGGCCTGGTTGGCGCCGAGACGCTCGACAAGTCCCAGATTAGCGCCCGCACCATGATTAACCTTGACTCCGAGGAAGAGGGCGTTGCCACCGTCAGCTGCGCCGGCGGCGTCGTCGTTACCTACACCTGCCCGATCGCGCGCGAGCACAAGACCGGTAGCACCCTCACGCTCGACATCTCCGGCCTGCTGGGCGGTCACTCCGGCAGCGATATCCACCTGGAGCGCGGCAACGGCAACCTCATCATGGCCCGCATCATCGACCGCCTGATGGTTGCCGGCGAGCCCGCCATCGTCAGCTTCAACGGCGGCACCAAGGACAACGCCATCAACCGTGAGTGCAAGGCCGTTCTGGTCTATGCCGATCACGCTGCCGCCGAGGCCGCGGCCGAGATCGCCCGTGGCATCATCTCCGACGTCACTGCCGAGCTCGAGGTCTTCGACCCCGGCTTTACTTGCACCGTCGAGATTGCCGATGACGCCGAGGTCGAGGCCATGGACCAGAAGTCCGCGCTTGCCCTCATCCGCGCCCTGCGTCTTGCCCCTAACGGCGTGATTCGCCGCAACGTCGCCACCGACGGTTCTGTCGAGGTTTCCTCCAACATCGGTGTGGTTGCCACTTCTGACGACGAGGTCAAGATCATGCTGTCCCCGCGCTCCTCGATCACCTCGCTGCAGAACGAGTTCAAGGACCGCCTGCAGATGCTTGCCGATGTCCTGGGCTTCGACGCCAAGTTTGAGTTCGAGTATCCCGGCTGGAGCTACGCCGAGCATTCGCCGGTCCGCGACGTCTTCGTCGAGAGCTATCGTGAGCTCTTTGGCTCCGAGCTGCGCATCGAGTCCATTCACGCCGGCCTTGAGTGCGGCCTGTTTGCCGAGGCCCTGCACGGCCTGGACGCCATCGCCGTGGGCCCGACGCTCTCCGATGTCCACACCCCGGACGAGAGCATGGAGCTCGCTTCTGCCGAGCGCTTCTACGAGCTGCTCATCGACGTCCTCAAGCGCCTCGCTGCGTAAAGGTTGCGCTAGCAGCAGTTCGAGCCACGTGCTAGCGGATTGCAAATGACATTACGAGAGGGGACATCCGAGCTTTTGCGACGGGTGCCTCCTCTCTTTTGTTTGATAATTGCGAAATTGCGGCCACCTAGTCCATTTCTGCCTTGATGAGGTCGAGGGTGCGCTGGCAGTTTTCGCGGACGGGGCCGAGCATATGCTCGCGCAGGTCCGCCATGCCGGGCAGGTCGGCGTATTCGTCCATGACCTCTTCCATGCAAATGGGCACCTCGTAGGCGAGGTCCATCATGGTCGCAAAGCAAAACTTCTCGGATAGCCCGGCATCGGTGAGCGTCGCCTCCAGCGCGGGGTCGCCCATACCGTGGTATCGGCGGATGGCGCCTGGACCGATGCACCCCACACGATTTTCGCCGCCAACGCTCATGGCAAGGCGCGCTTTTCGCCGCATACGTTCGTATGCTAAGCCCGATGCGACATCGTACATGGGTGCGAGTGCCGCGTTTGTGCCTTTGCCAAGGATGAGCGAGTAGTTTTTAGCGTGTGCGTCAGGCGCTCCGATAATGGCGTTATAGAACAACATATAGGTAAAAAACACAAGATTCATGTGGTGGGGGACTGTGTTAATCAGTCGTTCTTGGATGTCTCGTGTAGTTGGTCCTCCGTCGGCGGTGTATTTCTGGCTTGGCAATACACCGAGCGCCTGGCAAAAGTCCTCCTGATGCAGCCTTTCGATATTTCCGCTGCTATTGACCATTCTGTCGTACCGTTCAACGACGAGCGCGGCTTCGTCTTCAAATGTGTAATAGGAGACGTTGGCAGTTGGAATGCCAACACGCCGAGCCGTTTTCATGCAGACGAATTCGTTTAAGGCCTGATGTTTGAACCCAACGACACCATTTTTGAAGATATGGGTAGTGGGGGATGACCCTAGACATTCGCACCATTGGCCATCATGCCAAGCTAGTGCAAATTTGCCTTGATTGCCGCCCAGGGACCAGCTTTCGTTGGAGCCCATCCATGTCTCTCTTTCGTCATCGCGAATTGCTTTGAGCTTGTGAGCGATTTGAGAATTGGTAAGCGGGCGGTATGCTGAGACCCTGCCGCGGGCGGCGTCTAATTGATCGGCTCGACAAAACTGAACGGCCCCCGCGCAGTCAAGACCGACATGGCACAAGAGGGCGACGGGGTTGTTGGATGCAACATCATGCTCGGTGGCAATAGCGCGACGCTGCTCTTGACTGTCGGGCAAAAGGCCAAATAGGAACGGGCGGACGATGTTATGGCCATACGTGCGATTGGAAAGCGGCATTGTTAGCGATAACGGTGCCCCGCGATAGGTTGGGGCGTATGCAAAGCTGCAGAGTCCATGCTCGTCTTGCCGGAGAGTGCCGGCGATTTCGCCACAAATGAGGGTCGTGAGCTCCATCTCTGCCATTTATTTCACAACCTTGCAGCCAAAGGAGAGGTTTGAAGTGCCGGAAAGGCCTTGCTCGGCTGCGATTTGGGCCAGCAAGGCACCATAGGAAGATGGCGTTCCTTGTCGAGTGGGTCGTCTGCCTACGCTTGGCTTTGGCAGGGTATTCGAGTTCGCGATAGGGAGGTTCACTATCGTCGCCGGATGTTCGGAGGGCGATGCGATGGAGTCGTTATCGCTTTGCGCGAAGAGACCTATGCCGAGTGCGTTAAAGACGGTCAGCAACTTGTCGAGTCGAATGCCCGTGGCGTCTCCCAGCTCGAGCGATGCGAGCAGGCGCTCCGAAACACCGGCTTTTTTAGCGAGGGCCGCACGGGTGATTCCCTGCGCCTCGCGTGCCTGGCGCACGTAGATGCCAGCTTGGCGCGGTGTGGTGATGGGAAGGGTATCCACGGCGATCTCCTAACGTGCAGACTTTTGCATCCTAGTATGACATGCAAAAGTCTGCATGAAAAGGCCTCATGCAAAACTCTGCATGAGGCCTTGCCCGGACGTTTAGTTATGAAGGGTGTTTTACAGCACCAAAATCCCCAGGTGCTCCAGCAAGATCTTAAGCCCGATAAGGATAAGCACAACGCCGCCCACGATGGTGGCGGGTTTTTCGTAGCGCGCGCCAAAGGTGTGGCCGATCGCTACGCCGGCGACGGAGAAGATAAACGTTGTGATGCCAATGAGCGATACGGCGGGAACGATGTCGACGGAAAGCGCGGCGAACGAGATGCCCACGGCCAGGGCGTCAATCGAGGTGGCGATGGCGAGGATCAGGTACTCGCCCAGGTCAATCTTTTCGGCATCCTTGCCGTCGCCTTCATCCTCGTCTTCGGTAAAGGCCTCCCACAACATTTTGCCGCCGATAAAGGCGAGCAGGATAAAGGCGATCCAATGGTCGATGGGTCCGATGATGCTCATGAATTGACTGCCAAGCGCCCATCCGATCACGGGCATGCCTGCCTGGAAGCCGCCAAAGAACAGGCCGAGCACTACGGCGACCTTAAGGTTGATCTTCTTCATGCCAAGGCCCTTGCAGATGGATACGGCAAAGGCGTCCATCGAAAGGCCAACGGCGAGCAACACGAGCTCTGCGAGTCCCATAGTCTGGCTCCCTCTCTGCGGGCGGGCCCGCGAGTACCTCTTGGGGGAGTAACAAAAAAGACTCGTGGCGTACGCGTTGCGCGCACAGCCACGAGTCTCGTTCATTAAGGCAAGCCAGGCCGCATCGGCCAGTGTGCTGACTTGCCGCGCCACCGGAGGCGAACCCGATCACGCGACTACTCCCTCATTTATGCGAATCCCGATGCTACCACATAAGCAGCTCATTTGGATTGGGGCTCTCAGCTGTGTTCGCTCATTCTGTAAGCATCGGATTTTGCGGGCGTCACAGGGGCAAACCGTGAGAAACTTATTGACGTTTATGGAGCGTATACGATGGGAGCGATGCCTTGGATAAGAACGAGCTGCAAAAGCGTATGGAACAGGCCATCCGCCTGACTGCCCCCGGTCAGCCGATCCGCACCGCCCTCGACATGATCATTGCCGGTCACCTGGGCGCCCTTATCTGCGTCGGCGACACCGAAAACGTGCTCGCCGCCGGTAACGACGGCTTCCCGCTCAACATTTCGTTTACCTCGAACCGCCTGTTCGAGCTCTCCAAGATGGACGGTGCCATCGTTATCGATGGCGACCTCACCCAGATCCTGCGTGCCAACTTCCACCTCAATCCCGATCCCTCGCTCGCCACGAGTGAGACGGGCATGCGTCACCGTACTGCCGCTCGCATGTCGGTGCTCACCGACGCCATCGTGATCTCGGTTTCGGCTCGTCGTGCCGTCGTCAACGTGTACGTCCACGGCAAGAGCTACGAGATCCAGCCCGTCACCACCATCATGAGCTCGGTCAACCAGCTCGTCGCCACGCTCCAGACTACCCGTCAGTCGCTCGATCGCTCCCTGCTGCGCCTGACGGCCCTTGAGCTCGACGACTACGTCACGCTCGCCGACATCACCGGCATCTTCTCGAGTTTCGAGATCATGCAACAGGCAAAGACCGAGCTTAAGGATTGCATCGTCAAGCTGGGTAACCAGGGCAAGCTCGTGCAGATGCAGCTCGAGCAGCTCGCGGGCTCCAGCATGGATACCGAATACGACTTGATGATCCGCGACTACGCAAGCGATTCCTCTGAGGCCAACGCCGAGAAGATTCGCGCTGAGCTTGCCCGTATGACGCCTAAGGACCTGTCCGACCCGCAGCACGTGGCGGCAGTTCTGGGCTATGACGACTTGGACGAGGACTCCGTCATGACGCCGCTGGGCCTGCGCACGCTTTCGCGCGTGTCCGTCGTGCGCGACGGCGTGGCCGAGAAGATCGTCGACGAGTACGGCTCGCTGCAGGAGCTCATGGATGACATCAGCGAGGATCCGGAGCGCTTGGGCGACTTTGGCGTCAACAACCCTGCCATTCTTGCGGACTCGCTGTACCGCATGAAGGGCACCAAACAGGGGAACGCATAATGGCGCCCGTATGCGCCGTGGTCGTTGCCGGCGGCAGCGGCCAGCGCTTTGGAAATCCCGGCGGCAAGCAGCTCGTTAACGTGGCGGGCCGTCCGCTCATGAGCTGGTCCATCCGCGCGTTCGATCGTAGCGACAAGGTCGGCCATATCGTCGTGGTTTGCCCTGCCGAGCGCCGTGCCGAGATGCGCCGCTTGGCTATCGACCCGTTTGACTATGACACGCCCATCAGCTTTGCCGATGCCGGCGATACTCGTCAGGATTCCACCCGCGCCGGCGTGCACGCGGTGCCGGCGGGTTTCGAATATGTCGCTATCCACGACGGCGCCCGTCCGCTCATTACGACCGAGGCCATCGACCACGCTATCGACGTGCTCGTGAGCGACCGCTCGCTCGACGGTGTCGTGTGCGGCCAGCCCGCGATCGACACGCTCAAGATCGTCGATGGCGACAATATCGTCGAGACGCCGCCGCGTGAGCTCTACTGGGCAGCGCAGACGCCGCAGATCTTTAGCGTCGATGCTATGAAGCGCGCCCATGCTGCAGCCATTGCCGAGGGCTTTATCGGCACCGATGATTCGTCGCTGGTCGAGCGCATGGGTGGGCGCGTCCGCTGCGTCCAGAGCCCGCGCGATAACCTTAAGGTGACGGTGCCCGAGGACCTGCGTCCCGTAACCGCGATTCTGCTTGGCCGCATGGCCGAGGGAGAGGACCTTCCCCATGTTCAGTAACCTGCGCATTGGCCATGGCTACGACGTCCACCGTCTGGTGGAGGGGCGTCGATGTATCATCGGCGGTGTCGACATTCCCTACGAGCGCGGCCTGCTGGGCCACTCGGATGCCGATGTGCTCGCGCACGCCTTGGCCGACGCCATTCTGGGCGCCTGCCGCGGGGGAGACATCGGCAAGCTATTCCCCGATACCGACCCCGCCTATGAGGGTGCTGATTCGATGGTGCTGCTCGCTCGCGTGATGGGCTATGCGCGCGAGCTGGGCTTCGAGTTTGTCGATGCCGATTGCACCATTGCCTGTCAACAACCCAAGATCACCCCGCACCGCGATGCCATGCGCGCCAACCTTGCCCATGCCCTGGGCGTTGACGTCGAAAACGTGGGCGTCGCCGCCACTACGACCGAAAAGCTCGGTTGGGAAGGCCAGGGCGAGGGAATCGGCGCCTGGGCCGTCTGCCTGCTACAGAAAACCGTTAAGGAGTAACGAATGCGTATCTATAACAGCGCTACCCATAAAAAGGAAGAGTTCCAGCCCATCGAGTCCGGCAAGGTCCGCATGTACGTGTGCGGCCCCACGGTCTACGACAACATCCACATCGGCAATGCCCGCACGTTCATCAGCTTTGACGTGATTCGTCGCTGGCTCATCGCGAGCGGCTACGAGGTCACGTTTGCCCAGAACCTCACCGATGTCGATGACAAGATCATCAAGCGCGCCAACGAGCAGGGCCGTACCGCCGCCGAGGTTGCGACGGAGTTCTCTGACAAGTTTATCGGCGTTATGCGCGCCGCCAACGTGCTCGATCCCGATGTGCGTCCTCGCGCCACCAAGGAGATCGGCCCCATGATCGCCATGATCAAGACGCTCATCGAGCAGGGCCACGCCTACGCCGCCGATAACGGCGACGTGTACTTTGCCGTGCGCAGCGATCCCAACTATGGTCAGGTCTCGGGCCGCAACATCGACGACCTTATGGTTGGCGCGCGCATCGAGGAGAACGAGGACAAGAACGACCCGCTCGACTTTGCCCTGTGGAAGGCCGCCAAGCCCGGCGAGCCCAGCTGGCCGAGTCCCTGGGGCGAGGGCCGTCCCGGTTGGCACACCGAGTGCGCCGCCATGGTGCACCGCTACCTGGGCACCCCGATTGACATCCACGGCGGCGGCTCCGACCTTGCCTTCCCGCATCACGAGAACGAGTGCGCCCAGGCCACCTGCGCCTGGCACCAGGGCTTCTCCAACACCTGGATGCACACGGGCATGCTGCTGGTAGACGGCGAGAAGATGTCTAAGTCGCTCGGCAACTTCTTTACGCTGGCCGAGGTCCTCGAGCAGCACTCCGCTGCCGCCCTGCGCCTGCTGATGCTGCAGACGAGCTATCGCTCGCCGCTCGACTTTTCATGGGAGCGCCTGGAGGGTGCCGAGAACTCGCTCACGCGTATCGCCGGTACGGTCGAGAACCTGCGCTGGGTCGCGAACCATGCGACGGCCGATGCCGATGAGACTGCCGCCGAGGCGCTTGCCGCTAAGGCCGCCGAGACCCGTGCCGCCTTTAAGGAGTGCATGGACGATGACTTTAACACCGCCGGTGCCATGGGCGCCGTCTTTGGCTTTGTGACCGAGTGCAACCAGTACCTGGAGCAGGCGGGCGATGCTGCCGACAAGGCCGCCGCGCTTGCCGCCGCCGATACGCTGGCCGAGTTGCTCGATACGTTTGGCGTCGAGCTTCCCGAGCCCAAGGTCGAGCTGCCGCTGGGCCTGCTGGGCGTTGCCGCCGGCCTGGTTGCCTACACGGGTGACGACGTGGACGAGGCAGCTGCCAAGATTCTCGAGGCCCGCGCCGAGGCCCGTGCCGCCAAGAACTGGGATCTGGCCGACGCCATCCGCGACCAGCTCAAGGACCTCGGGCTGACGATCGAGGATACCGCCGCCGGCACTCGTATTAAGAGTCTCTAGTATTTGTCGACCGTTCGAGGTGCGGCAGATTGCCTTGAAAGAGGAGGGCATAGACCTGGTGGTCATGCCCGACGATTGAAAGGCAAGGTGCCGTGGCTCGGACGGTCGATTCTTGTTCGTTATCTATTTAAGGAGGCCGTTTTATGGCCGACAATCGCAAGCGTGCACCTCGTGGCGGCAAGCAGGCTGCTTCTGGCTCGCGTTCGATTCGCCGCAACGACCGCGCTGCCGCTCCCAAGGGCCAGCGCGATCGCACCCAGGCCGCACGTCCGCAGCGCGATCGCAACCGCGACGCTGTCCAGGCTCCCAAGGGCGAGTTTATCGAAGGTCGTCGTGCTGCCGCCGAGGCGCTACGCACTGGTTTTCCCATCAAGTGCGCGCTCATTGTCGAGGGTGGAGAGCGCGATGCCGCCTTGTCGCGCCTGGTCGACGACCTCAACGCCGTGGGTGTCCGCATTAAGTATGTGCCGCGCGCGCAGCTCGACGCACTGTCGAGCCACGGCGCTCACCAGGGCATCGCGCTCGAGGTTGGCAACTTCCCCTATGCCGATGTCGCCGATATTCTCGACCGCACAGGCGAGGGCCCGGCACTTGTCGTGGTGCTCGACCACGTGACTGACGACGGCAACTTTGGCGCCATCGTGCGCTCCGCCGAGGTTGTGGGCGCGGCGGGCGTCGTCATCGCCAACAAGCGTGCCGCCGGCGTGACCGTGGGCAGCTACAAGACCTCAGCCGGTGCCGTCATGCATCTGCCTATCGCGCAGGTTCCCAATATCGCCCGTGCACTCGACGACCTCAAGGCCGCTGGCTTTTGGGTGGGCGGTGCCTCCGAGCACGCCGAAGGCAGTTGCTGGGATGCTCCCTTCGAGGGTCGCGTGGTGCTCGTCATGGGGTCCGAAGGCGACGGTATCTCGCGCCTGGTGCTCGAGAAATGTGACTTTTTGACCAAGCTTCCCCAGCGCGGCATGACCGAGAGCCTCAACGTTGCCCAGGCGACCACCGCGCTATGCTTTGAGTGGTTACGTCGCAACGCCGGCGAGCTCATGGGGGAGGAGTAGCGCATGTCCAAGAAGAACCGCGCCAAGTCCAAGGCCAAGCGCTTTGGCGAAGGCTCGGCCAAGCCGATTGTTTCGGCCGCGACCTATGGCGTGGGCGGCAATGCGTTTGCGCAGGCCATCGCCGATCCGGTCTCGACGGTGCATTCCAATAAGCCCGAGCTGCTGGTGGTCGACGGTTACAACGTGATCCACTGCACGCCGCGCTACGAAAAGCTCGTGTACGACCATTCTGACGATCCGTATTCCAGCGACGTCCACGATATGGCGCGCACCGCACTCATCAACGACGTTGCCGCGTTTGCCCAGGGCCGCTACGAGGCCGTGATCGTGTTCGACGGCGCGGGCAATATCTCCAGCGAGCGCCCCAACCTGCCGGCCCGCGGCGTGCGCATCGAGTTTTCGCCGACGGGCGTCTCTGCCGATACCGTGGTGCAAAAGCTCTGCATCGAGGCGCGCGAGGAAGGCCGCGCGTGCTCCGTGGTATCGAGTGACGGCACAATCCAAGCCGTCGTCATGGGCAAGGGCGTTACGCGCATCTCGAGCCGTATGCTGGTGGACGAGATCAAACAGATCGATAACGACGTTCACGAGGCCGAGGAGGCCCCGCAGATCAAGATGACCCTGGGCAGCCGTCTAAGCCCCGAGGCCCTGGCAAAGCTCAAGGCCCTCCGCGGGAGGTAGGGGAGTTGGCGGGGCGATGCTGTCTCGCTAACTCCATTCAGCGATGTCGATCATTCTTTTGAGGCGCCACGTTAGCGCCTCTTTTAGATAAGGCAGCCTTGCCGTGAGCGCGTCGTTTCTGGACAGAATCTCGATTGCCTCGTCAACGAAGCCTTCGAGTTTGTCCCCGTCAAACCAGCCCATGTCCTCGACGAGCAACATTTGTTTGGCGGGACTTGAATGAAATTGTGCGCTGGTAAAACTGTGCTCTCCCGCCCTAAGCTCCTCTAGCGATATGTTGCACCAGAGTGATGAGCCCGAATCGAAGATGGGGGCAGGTCTGCAGGCTTGCGTGTTGACGTTTCGCACAAGGCCAAAGTTACGCCAATGGCGGTCATAGTTGGCGATGATGTCGTCGCATACGATCATGCGGTCAAGGGCATCCTTGACGCCTGTCACCCCGAGCTCCTCGCAGTTTGCTACATATCGCTCGTAGTCGGTTAGCCGTTCATCTGCGTTCGCGTGCTGGTTTACATAGAACGCAGGGACATACTCTTCTTCATCAGTTAAGAAGACATCGCATATGCTCAGGGCGGAAGTGCCCGTGCCCTCGAGCGAGTAAGGCACATAATCGCAGGCGTTTAGGATGCGACGGTGAAGTGCAGTCGCCACCAGCTCGTTATAAGGTTCCTGGTTCAGGTGCGCTCCTGCCTTATGCAGAATTCGACGCTCGCCCTCGCACGTCCAGTACTTTTGAAGATTGCCGTCCGAGGTGTTATCGGGCTTTGCGGCAGCCGCTTTTCCCTCTGGGGCAAAGGGTGCAATGGACAGTGAGACGTCATCAAAGGCGTTATTGAAGAAGTTAATATCTTCCCACGCGAGACCGGAACCCTGGGGTCTAATCCAATACTGGTCGGATAGGGAGAGGCCGAGATTTCGCTGGACGAGTTCATCGGGAACATCGACTGCGGCTTCTGCAAGCAGGGAGGCTAGCCCAATGCGCGCGAGCGGGATACCGCGTCCTCGCCACCAAGTGCGGAAGGAGTCGAGCGATATGGGGCTATTAGGGCCAAATACTCCAATAGGGGCATGGACGTAATCGATGTTGGCGCCGATGTGGGTAAAGTCTTTTCGCGATGTGCTGTAGACCAGCTGAGCGACTTCGTGCGTGCGATTCATGAGGGTGAACGCGATCTCGCTCTTACCGTGGCCGCGACGGGGGCGTCCCCCCGTTTTGGTCACGGAGCGGAGTCGCGTGTCGACGCTGTCTTTGTCGATGAGCCATACACCGGAAGCCTTGCGGGCCTCAAGTGCTCCGTTTTTTATGAGCTCCTGCACCCTGCGCGGAGTGATGCCGAGCAGCTCGGCGGCTTCCTTGGTAGTAAGCATCGCGAAACCCTTCGCCAGAACGAATAGTTTTATATATAGCAATTGTAATTAAAGCTATTCGTTCTGACGAATGGTTTTGAGATGTGGTCGGTCGAAGGGTTTGTTGCGTCCCGTCCGCAATTCCTTTATTCTTAACAGGCTTCGCGCGAAAGCGCCAAGTGTGCCAGTGTGGCGCAACGGTAGCGCAACTGATTTGTAATCAGTGGGTTGCAGGTTCGATTCCTGTCACTGGCTCCATGAGAGTTTCGGGCTCTGTTCCCTTGTGGGACAGGGCCCGTTTCTATTTATGTCGATAAGTCAGCGTGTTTGGCGCCAACCAAGCTTCAGGTTTGTCTCGATCCGTAACACGAGTGGGCTGAAGACCCTCCTTATAGTTACAGATCGAAACATTGCCAAGGGAAGGCCGATAACATCTCGATCCGTAACACGAAGAGGCTGAAAACCGTTCTTACTGTTACAGAATGAGACGTAAGCGGGGGTTTCTGCGAAACATCTCGATCTGTAACAGATAGGGGAGGAATAACCCTCATACTGTTACAGGTCGAGACATAGGCCGGGGCGAGGTTGGTCATCGTCATCGAGCGTGGATTATCGGACACACGAGCGTGGAAAATCTTCCGCCTAGTGAATGAGCGTGGATAATCTGCCACTTTGGATTCGATGGCACGGCAAAGGGGGGTGCGGACAGAAAGTTGGACCGTGAAGCGGTCCGGACTGGAGGTTCGCATGTACAGCAGGGAGAAGGTCGAGCTCTTCCTCCTGGCGACGGAGGACGGCATGGGGCCGACCGCCGCCGCGAAGTTCGCGGGGGTCTCGGTGGGCGCGGCCAAGAAGTGGGCGACGGGCCACCTCCCGCACAGCTACACCGGGGCGCGCTGTAGAATCGGTGCGAGGAAACCGCGCCGGAAGGAGGCCAGCTTGGGCCCCGACAAGTCGACCTACGCCCCGCCCGCGACCGGCCCGCTCGCCGGGCTCAACGAGGACCAGATAGAGAACCTGCTGCTCAGGGCGGTGTTGGCCGACCTAAAAGCGGAAGGGTGGGACCCGGCTTCGATCTCGAACAGGAGCAAGTGCGAGCTCGGCGAGAGATTGAGGCGGGCGACCGCCCTGCCCCTCCGCTCGATCACAGGTTTCTTGAGGATATCGAAGAGCTCCTATGAGTACTGGAGGCCCCGCGTCGCCGCGCCGCGCGACCGCGACGCCGACATACGCGACCGCGTGGTGCGCATCTTCCGCGAGGGCTCGGGGTGCTGGGGGTACCGCACCGTCTGGGCGCGCCTGCGCCGCGAGGGGGTCCGCGCCAGCGAGAAGCGCGTGGCCCGCGTGATGCGCGAGGAGGGCCTCGAGGTCGTCTACAACAAGAGGCGCGCCCGGGGCTACAGCTCCTACGCCGGCGAGGTCTCCAAGGCGCCGGAGAACCTCGTGAGCAGGAATTTCCACGCCGACGAGCCCAACCGGCTGTGGCTCACCGACATCACCGAGTTCAGGCTCCCGGGCGGCGAGAAGGTCTACCTGAGCCCGATCGTCGACTGCTTCGACGGGATGCCCGTCGCCTGGTCGATCGGGCTGCACCCCGACAAGCGCCTCGCGAACTCGAGCCTGCTCAAGGCCTGCGCGGCCAGGCCGGCGGGCGCGCGCACGACGATCCACTCGGACCGGGGCGGCCACTACCGCTGGCCGGAGTGGATCGGGATCTGCGAGGAGAACGGCCTGATCAGGAGCATGTCCGCGAAGGGCTGCAGCCCGGACAACTCGGCCTGCGAGGGCTTCTTCGGGCGCCTCAAGAACGAGTTCTTCCACTACAGGGACTGGGAGGGCGTGACGGCCGGGGAGTTCATGGGCAGGCTCGAGGCCTACCTCGTATACTATCGTGAGGAGCGGATCAAGAAGTCCCTCGGGTGGCTCAGCCCGATGGAGTACCGCAGGAAGCTTGGATACGCCTAGGCGCGGTCCAAGAAATCGTCCGCACCCCCGATAGCTTGTTTGGAGCCAATTTGCATCAAAAAGTCCCCGGTGGCGTTTTGCTTGACGCCACCGGGGACTGTTCAATTTATCCCTCGCGGTCCACCTTACTCATTGGGTACGTACGTAGCCCTGGCTCGCTCGGGCGTTACATCCTGACCGCAGGAATAGCTCGAGTCGAAGGCGTGCGCAACCAAGTCGTGCGTATCCCATGCCATGCAGTCAAACTCTCCAGTATCGAGGACGATGATATAGCCCTTGCCGTCGTAGTAGAAATGATCCTCGGTGTAGTTATCGTCATCGTCGATGTTGTCTTCGGACACAGAGTCCATATCCGGCTTTGCCGTCTTAATTGCCTGCTTGGCCTCACTCTTGAGGGTATCGAACGAGAGCCCGTGCTGCGCAAGCGAGTCCTCGAGCGAAACCTGTTCACCCGTCTTGAGGTTGTAGTACGCCGACCTCGTCACCCGTTCCGATCGATACGGAGGTTGATAGCTGTCGGTAAACGTGCGCACGCAGGCAATATCGCCATCGATCGAGACGATCTCGGCGGTATACATCATGGTCACGCGGCTGTCCTCATCATCCATCGAAGCCTGCTTGCTCGCGTCGAGCGTGTCCGCAACAAGCTGGACCATGTCCTTGTTGAACTTGGCGACGCCCGCGCCCTGGCCCTTCACCTGAGGATAGGTCCACGTAGCCGTAATCTGGCATGTGTCATCGGGAGACGGGTCCAGCGGGCCTTCGCCAACCGCAGCCGTAAAGTTGACATCCTGCGTGGCAGAGACGGCCTCGTAGCTCACCTGCGCACTGTCATCGTCCTTCGACTTCAGCTGCTCCAGCGTCGTGGCCACCGTTGCGATGGTGCCGGCTACGCTCTCTTCGGTGCTGGTAAGCACGGCGCTCAGCTCGGACACTTCATTGGTGCCGGCAATCTTCGAATCGCTTATCGGCGCCGGACCGGCAACGGCGCTGAACGCCTTACCATCGTAGGCATCGAATTCGCACTCATAGCCATCACGAGATTCGTCCATCCCGACTGGAACCTCTTTGACGTTGATCTTCTCCCCATCATGCAAATATCGCCTGAACCCATAGGTGCCATCGTAATCGTATACACGGAGCGAAACGCCAACGCACATAACGTCAACCCAGATATCGGGCTCATATACTTTCTCAATTATGCCGTCGCGGTATGCCCAAACCTCGGCCTTAGCGGCGGTGGCGCCATTGCTGTTTTCGAGCGGCTCGTCAGAATACTCAATCAAGAGCTCATCCTGACCATCGCCATCAAAGTCTATAAGCTTGGCGTAGGCAACTCCCTGGGCTCCATATGTGTATTCATCAATCGCGACAGCCTCGCCCTCGCCGTACTTTTTCTGGTACTCGAGGATCTTGTCGGTGAACAGCTCGTTTGCCGTCTTGACCGCCGCCTTGGCAGAAGCCTTGGCCTCCTTCTTGGACTGCGTGAGCTCAACGTTCTTGGGAGCGTCCGAGCCTTCCTTGGCGTAGTCGACCTTCATGGTGGTCGTGCTCTTCTTTTTGCCCTTGCCCGAGGTGATGGTCATCTGGTACTTCTGGTCGGGCAGCTCGCCAAAGTCCTCCATGGCAAAGCCGTCCTCGCCATCGACCTTGATGGTGTAGCTCTTGCCCTTACCGGACACCGGCGTCAGCTCGACGGTATAGCTCTTAAGCTTTTTGCCCTTGCTGTTCTTGGGCAGCACTTTAGTCTCGCACGCACAGACAACGTAGCCCTTGCCGCCCGAAGTCACCTCAGACGACGCGCCAATACGCGGCACGATCACGATAGCGGCGACCATGGCGACAACGGCCACGCCGCCGATAACGGCCGCGACGATACGGCCCCTGTGTTTGGGCTTCTTGGGCTGCGGCGTCGGAACAAACGGCTGAGAGACCTCAGCAGGCTCGGTCATAGGTTCCTCATAACGAGGCTGCGCCGCCATATGAGCCGAGACACCCTGAGGAGCGTGCTGTCCCGCAGGGGCAGTCGCCGGCGCATCCCCTACCGGAAACGCCACGGGCTCCGCCTGGTCCTCAACGCCGCCCACGCGAGCGCCGCAGCTCGTGCAAAACGTGGAGCCATCGGGTATCTGAGCTCCGCACTTAGTGCAATACATCGCATCTCCCGTCTCTCGCCGCAGCCGCAATGCGCCCGCGCAGTTCTTCCAACTACACCGTACGAGAGAAATCGTGATTCTTGTTGCGCAACATTACCGCCACGTCCAAAACTATCCCCTTGGGACCAAAAAGCCCCGCCGAGCCATGGGGCGCGGCGGGGCGGGCAAGCGGCTATGCGCGGCAGGCTTAGAACAGGCCGGTGATGTTGCCGTCGTTGTCGACGTCGATGTTCTCGGCCGCGGGAACCTTGGGCAGGCCAGGCATGGTCAGAACGCTGCCGGTCAGCGCGACCACAAAGTGGGCACCGGCGGAAACCTTGAGCTCGCGCACGGTGATGCGGAAGCCCTCGGGAGCGCCCAGCGCCTTGGCGTTGTCGCTAAAGCTGTACTGCGTCTTGGCCACGCACACCGGCAGGTTGCCAAAGCCGTTCTCGCGCAGCTCGGCGAGCTGACGCTTGGCAGCCGGCGTAAAGTCGACGCCGTCGGCGCGGTAAACCTTAGTGGCAACGGCCTCAAGGGCATCGGCAACATCGGCACCGTCCTCGTAGGCAAACTGGAGCTCACTCGGCTGCTCAATCAAGCGCATGACCTCATCGGCCAGGTCGAGCGCGCCCTCGCCTCCCTTGGCCCAGGCCTCGGACAGCTTAACGTTGACACCGAGCTTCTGGCACTCGGACTCGATGAGCTCGAGTTCGGCCTCGGTGTCCGTCGGGAAGCGGTTAATGGCGACCACGCAGGGCAGACCGTAGACATTCTGAATGTTGTCGACGTGGCGCAGCAGGTTGGGCATGCCGGCCTTAAGGGCCTCAAGGTTCTCCTCGTTGAGGTCGGCCTTGGCGACACCGCCGTTGTACTTAAGGGCGCGGGCAGTGGCGACGACCACGACAGCGCTGGGGCGAACGCCCGTCATGCGACACTTGATGTCGAGGAACTTCTCGGCACCCAGGTCGGCGCCGAAACCGGCCTCGGTAATCGCGACGTCGCCAAAGCGCATGGCCATGCGGGTGGCCATGATGGAGTTGCAGCCGTGGGCAATATTGGCGAAGGGACCGCCGTGGACAAACGCGGGCGTGCCCTCGAGTGTCTGCACCAGGTTGGGTTTGAGCGCGTCCTTGAGTAGAGCCGCCATGGCACCCTGGGCCTTAAGGTCGCGTGCGCGGACGGGCTCGCCGGCATAGCTGTAGCCGACAACGATCTCGCCCAGGCGCTCCTTAAGATCGTTGATGCTCGTGGACAGGCACAGGATTGCCATGACCTCGGAGGCAACAGTGATGTCGAAGCCATCCTCGCGCGGCACACCCTGGGCCTTGCCGCCAATGCCGTCGATAACATGGCGCAGCTGACGGTCGTTCATGTCGACAACGCGCTTCCAGGTGATGCGCTTAACGTCGATGCCGAGCTGGTTGCCCTGCTGAATATGGTTGTCGAGCATGGCTGCCAGCAGGTTGTTGGCGGCACCGATGGCATGGAAGTCGCCGGTAAAGTGCAGGTTGATGTCCTCCATGGGGATGACCTGGGCCCAACCGCCACCGGCGGCACCGCCCTTCACGCCAAACACGGGACCGAGCGAAGGCTCGCGCAGGGCCACGGCGCTCTTGACGCCGCGACGACGCAGACCGTCGGCCAGGCCGATGGTCGTGGTGGTCTTGCCCTCGCCTGCGGGCGTGGGATTGATAGCAGTCACGAGGACAAGCTTGGCCTGGTGATCAGTTGGCTCGTTGAGCAGGGAATAGTCGACCTTTGCCTTGTCAAAGCCGTACGGAATCAGATGCTTAACGTCGACGCCGGCGTTCTTGGCCACCTCGGTAATAGGCAGCGGCGTAACAGAACGTGCGATTTCGATGTCAGTAGGCATGGGCGGTCCTTTCGTTACCGGATGAGAAAAAGACCAATCCAGCATAGCACGCGCGCGCAATAGTAAAACGCCCGTAACCGACGAACGGCGATATGTTTACCCGATGCCCAGCGATAGCCTACAGATGCGCTAAAACAAGCCCATTCCTACAGGGTCGGTTCAATACCCAAATGCTCGAATGTGCGCAGCGTTGCCTGGCGACCCTGCGGTGTGCGAATCATCAATCCGCACTGCAGCAGATAAGGCTCATAGACATCCTCGAGCGTACCCGGGTCCTCGCCCACCGCGCTGGCAAGCGTCGTCAGACCCACGGCGCGGCCGGAGAACGTCTTGGCAAGTGTCTCCAAGATGCGAATGTCCATCCAGTCCAGGCCGAGCTCGTCGATCTCGAAGAACTCAAGCGCCTGACGGCAAATATCAAGCTCAATTGGACCGTTGCCGCGCACCTGCGCATAGTCGCGCACGCGTTTGAGCAGACGGTTGGCGAGGCGCGGCGTACCGCGCGAACGCGAGCCGATCTCGAGCGCGCTGGGATGGTCGATCGTCACACCCAGAATGGTCGCCGAGCGTGTCACAATCTGGGCGAGCTCCTTGACGGTGTAGTAATCCAAGCGATACGAGATGCCAAAGCGGTCACGTAGCGGGCCGGTCAACATGCCCGAACGGGTCGTGGCCGCCACCAGCGTAAACTTGGGAATATCCAGGCGAATCGAGCGCGCCGCCGGACCCTTGCCGATCACGATATCGAGGGCAAAGTCCTCCATCGCAGGGTACAGGACCTCCTCGACCGAACGGTTGAGGCGGTGGATCTCGTCGATAAACAGCACGTCGCCCGGTTGCAGGTTGGTAAGGATTGCAGCCAGGTCGCCGGTGCGCGCGATGGCCGGACCGCTCGTCGTCTTGATCTGAGCGCCCAGCTCGTTGGCGATAACCGTGGCCAGCGTGGTCTTGCCCAGACCCGGAGGGCCCGAGAAAATCACGTGGTCGAGTGTCTCGCCGCGGCTCTGCGCCGCCTCGATGAGCACGCGAAGGCTCTGCTTGATATGCTCCTGACCGCAGTAGTCATCCAGGCGCTGGGGGCGCAAGGTGCGGTCGACATCGAGGTCCTCGGGCGTCAGCTCCGAGCCCACCATGCGCTCACCGTGCGCCATGGATGCCGCCGGCGAGGTGCCGGGCGTCGCCCACAGGTCCTGAGAGTCATCGGCTTCCCACATCACGCATCCATTCCGAGTCGCTTAAGCGCCGCGCCGAGCAGATCCTCGACACGCATATTCTGCCCATCATACCCGCTCAGGGCAACATCGGTCTCCTGCGGGCTAAAGCCCATGGAAAGGAGCGCCGCACGGGCGTCATCGATCGCCGAGGGAGCGGCGGCGGGGACCGGCATCGCAACCTGGCCGGGAATCACGTCGACCGGCACAAAGCCCTTGTCCTTGGCAAAGGTGCTCTTGAGTTCCAAGATGAGGCGCTGCGCGGTCTTTTTGCCCACACCGGGCACCTTGGCCATGCCCTTGTCGTCCTCGGCCATCACCAGGGAATACAGCTGTCCCACGGTATAGGTAGAGAGCACGGCAAGCGCCAGGCGCGGACCGACGCCCGAGACGGACACGAGCCGATCGAACATCGTGCGCTCGTCCTTGGAGGCAAAACCGAAGAGCGTCATGGCGTCCTCACGCACCTGCATACGGGTATACAGGCGAACCTCGCCGCCGGGCGTCGGCAGCGTGGCGGCAGTGCTGCCCGAGATGCCGAGCTCAAAGCCCACGCCCGACACATCGACGACGGCCGAGCTCATCGTGGCCTCGACAAGCGTTCCATGGAGCTGGGAAATCATCAGTATCCGGTTCCTCTCTGTTGATAGAACTCGCCACCGGTGAGCGCCCGGGTGCGGCTGAGGTTTACGTGGCAGATGGCGCAAGCCAGGGCATCGGCGGCATGGTCGGGATGTGGGTCGTGGTCGAGCTGCGTGAGCGTGCGCACCATGTAGGCAACCTGTCGCTTATCTGCAGCGCCGGTGCCCACCACAGCCTGCTTGATCTGCATAGGCGTGTACTCGCCAATCTCGAGCGCGCATTCCGAAAGCGCCACGAGTGCAGCACCGCGGGCATGCGCCGTGGGGATGGCCGAGCGGACATTAGCACCAAAGTAGATGCTCTCGATAGCAGCGGTATCGGGTCGATAACGCTCCACGACGCCCTTGAGGTCGCGGGCGATATGCGACAGACGCACCGCGAGCGGACTGCCCGCGCTGGTCTCGATACAACCGTAGGCACGGCAGCGAACCTCGCCTCGCCGCTCCTCGATAATCCCCCAACCCGTATGGGCCAAACCGGGGTCGATACCCAAAATGACCAAGCCAACCTCCCCTCGTCTTTTGCCAAGCACAAGGCAAAGCCCCGCGCATCATTCACGAACGTCTGTTCTAGAATAACACAACGGGGCCAAGATGCTTAGTTGAAGTACCGGGGTTGGGAGCGAATCCCATCCCCAGTTTAGTTCTGCGAGAAGAACGGGAACTGTCGGGGATCAACCGGCGGATGCGGCATCGGCGTGCCCTGGGGCCCACCCTGCGGGCCACCCTGGCCGCCCATCATCTTATCGATGGCGTCCTGGACCTCGCCCTCAAACTTCTTCATGCCCTCGTGCAGGCGGCGCTGGCCGTCCTCGGAGCGCAGCTCCTCCATCTGCTCGGGCGAAATACCCAATAGATCACCCAGTATGCCCATCATCTCGCCACGCATGCGCTCGCTTGTATCCTCGTCGGCAAAACGACGCACCTCAGCGCGTGCCAGCGAATCGACCGTCATGCGTTCCTTGCCGCTCAGCCCCAGGTCGGACCATGCAAGCATGTACGGCCAGGCGCGCTCGGCAAACGAACGGGCCGAGACGATTGGCGCCGTCG
>CABUUK010000037.1 GCA_902494765.1 uncultured Collinsella sp. | reverse complement strand
CGCTGCGCACTTCGTGCGGCGGGGGTCCTGCCGTCCTGCGGAAAGATTTGGGGGCAAAGCCCCCTGGCCTCCCCTATGTTAACTTCACCGGCGGCGGCTACAGGGACCTACGCTCTGGAAAGTCGCCGGGCTGATAGTTTTGTTTTTTATTGATAGGGGCTCTTGCTAGGCTGGAGCCCTTACTAGAGGCAGGCCTCGGCAATGCGGCGCTTAAGCTCATCGATGCCGGTGCCGGTCTGGGAGCTTGTGATGATCACGTTCTCGGCCGGAACGTTGAGCTGCTTTTTGATGGCTGCTGCCTGGCGGGCCTGCTGGGTGCGGCTGAGCTTGTCGGCTTTGGTGAGGCAAACGATAAAGTTGAACTCGTTGCCCTGTAGGTAGTCGATCATGTCGTGGTCGAGCTTGCTGGGGTCGTGACGAATGTCCACCAGCGAGACGACCAAGTTAAAGCTGCGCTCGGAGTCGAAAAAGTCGCCGATAAGCTCGGCCCAGCGGTCGCGCTCGGCCTTGGAGCGACGGGCGAAACCGTAACCCGGCAGGTCCACGAAATGCACGTCATCGGCCTCAAAGAAGTTGATGTTGCTCGTCTTGCCCGGCGTACTGGAAACCTTGACTAGGTTCTTGCGGCCAAATAGTTTGTTCATAATCGACGACTTGCCCACGTTGGAGCGGCCGACAAAGCTCACCTCGGGGCAGGTGGACTCGGGAATCTGCGAAACCTTGCCATAGCTGGCGACGAACTTGGCAAGCTGGTAGTTAATGGAATCGGCCATGGACACTCCTTGGTCGTAGGTTCTTACAAATAGACGCGCTATTGCGCAGCGGCAATGCGGCGGACGATATCGAGCGTAATGTCACTTGCGACACGCGCGTACTCGAACAGATCGAACTCTCGCTCGCAAATTGCATCGTACGCCTCGTCACAATTATCGCTGATAGCGCGCAACACCAGGCAATCGACACCATTTTTGGTTGCGACATGGGCAATTGCCGCGCCCTCCATGCCGACACAATCGGCATGCGTCGCCTCGATAGCGTCGTTGCGCATGGTGGCGCCCGTCACAAAGCGGTTACCCGTGGCAATCGTGCCGACCAGGAACTGCTTGGTGCCCTCGTTCGAAGCGACTGCATTTTTCGAAGCGTCAACAAACCCACGCTCAGCAAGCACGTCGGCGGCAATATCGACCAGCGCGGGCGTCGAGCCAAACTCCTCGAGCCCCGGTGCGGACTCGGCGATAAGCGCGGTATCGGTATCCAGATAGCGTAGGCGTTTGCCAATGACCACGTCGTCGATATGGAGCTTGGGGTTCAAACCGCCCGCAATGCCCGAAAACACAACAGCCTGCGGAGCATACTTGCTAATGAGGTGCTGTGTTGCAGCGGCGGCGTTCACCGTGCCCATGCCCGCCGTTGTGGCGACAACTGTCAGGCCGTCGAGCTCACCGCTCACAACGGTCAAGCCTGCCTCCCGTGCCTCGCAAACGTCGCTCAGCTCTTCCTTAATCTGCATGATCTCTTTTTCGAGCGCACCGATAATCGCGATGGTAGCCATACCATTCCCCAAACCTATACGAAATTCTCAACCAAGGTATGGTACCAGCATTTTGTTTGACCTCGCCAAACGAACACGCTAAGCCAGTGCAGCTCGCGTATCAAACAGAGCCTTTGCAATCGCGGCCGTAACCTCGCTCGAACGGTCACTCCATGGCATCGATGTCATGACGCTCATGACATAGGTACGGCCATCGATGTCGATAGCAGGCATTTCTTTCCAAAGATATTCAGTCGCGTTTAAGGTGTCTCTAAACAATAAAAAGGCGTTTCTATGCAAAAACACCGATTCTGTTGCGTATCTTTGCCCAAAACGCAGTTGCGGTGAAATAGTTCCTGTTTGGGCGGCATAAGCCGAAAAACAAGAACTATTCCACCGCAACTTGACGGGGCTCTTTGGCAATCAACTTGGTGCCCAGGGGCACTCATTTAAGTCTGTCCCCAATGAGTGCCTTTGGGGAGCGAATATGGCTCGCTAGCCGATGGCGTTTCTGAGTTCCGTGCGGCGCTTTTTCATGCCGGCCATAACGGCATTGCGCAGCTCGGGCATGCGCGCGGTATCCATCTGGGGCACGCCCTCGAGCTTATAGGGGATGCCCAGTTGCTCGTACTTGACGACACCCATCGTGTGATACGGCAGCATCTCCAGGCCGACCACGTTATGCCACGGGGCGATTAGACGACCGAGTGCCTCGCACTCCTCTACCGTGTCGGTAATGCCCGGCACCACCACGTGGCGGATAACGACCTTAATCTTGCGACGCGCCAGCTCATCGCCAAACGCCAGAATGCGTGCGGGATCGCAACCGGTCAGCTTTTTATGCTCAACCGGATCGGCATGCTTAATGTCGAGCAGCACCATGTCGGTCTCGTTGAGAACGGCATCGAACTTCTCGGGGTGGTTGGGATCAAACGCATAACCGCAGCTGTCAAGGCAGGTATGCACGCGACCATCGGGGTTGTTGTGCATTGCACGGAACAGGTCAGCCAAAAACTCAGGCTGTAGGAGCGGCTCGCCGCCCGAAACGGTAATGCCGCCACTGCGATAGAACTCATGGTTGCTCTGGAATTCGTCCATCAGATGCTCGACGGTCACCATCGTGCCGCCGTTAACCGACCAAGTATCGGGATTGTGACAATACGCGCAGCGCATGGGGCAACCTTGGACAAATACCACAAAGCGAATGCCGGGACCATCGACCGTTCCCATCGTCTCAATCGAATGCACGCGGCCTAGGGCAAACGCAGAGTCCTCGGGACGAGCGTCCACTCCCTCAAGCGTCATCTCAGCCATTCCCGCTACCTTGCCTCTCTTTGGTTTTTGCCAATTTTAATGCCAGAGCCATTCTAGCCCATACGCATGATGGTGAAACGGTTTAGTGGTCGATTGGGTTGTCCTATTTGGCCCCACGCAAGAGCGGCAGGAGGGCTATCGCAACCCGCCCGCCGCCGAGGCAATAGAAATCGATAGACGCTAGACCTTACGCTTTAAGCGTGAGCACCGCGCCGAAGGCGGTCGGGCCGCAATGGCTCGAGATCACACCGCCGACCTGAGTCCAGGTAACGTCCTCAAAGCCCAGGTCGTGCGCATAGACTTCCATGTCGTCGCGCAGCTCCTGTGAAAGGCCCACCGAATACGCCAAGCCAATGTGCGAGTAGTCAATCTCGCCTTTCGCAACCATGTGGTCAATAAAGGCGCGGGCGCATTTGAGCATAGAGCCGCGGAACTTCTTAGTCGCCACGAACTTGCCGTCCGTCACCTCAATACAGGGCTTGATTTTGAGCAGGTGGGCGCCCAGGAACGCGACGTTGGACAAGCGGCCGCCCGCCTTAAGGAAGGCTAGGTCGGTAGGAACAAAGCCCAGCAGCACACGGTCCATGACGGAATTCGTAAAAGCAAAGATCTCGTCGACGGTGGCATCGGGGTGAGCCTCGATGTATTTGGCGGTCTCGACGACAACGAGCGACTGGCCCACCGAGACAAAACGCGTGTCCATGGAGTAGACGTAGTCGCGACCCTTGGCGGCGATCTTCGATGATTGATGCGAGCAGGTCGTGACCTCGGAGTACGCGAGATGCAAAATGGTCGCGTCGGGCTGCTCGGCATGAATGCGGTCATACACGTGAGCAAAATCCGCCGGCGCACAGCCACTGGTCTTGGGCATCACGCCAAACTCATTGCAGCGCGAGTAAATCTCGAGCGGGTCGATGGAGCCGTCCTCGACGGTCTCGTCACCAATCGTGACATGCATAGGCACGCGCACGATACCGTAGCGTTCGCAAAGCTCCGGCGTCACATCCGACCCAGACTCAACCACGATTACGTACTTGCCCATTATTATCACGACCCATCTCAACGTCGACTTTCCAATATCAAGCACAGCCCACCGCGCTGTTGTGCAACAGCATCTAAGCGCCAAAGAGACGCCGCCCCTTGCACACAACAAAGGACAGCGTCTCCCTGGAAAACTCCGTGCTAACCTGAGATTCTACACGGTTTATTACTAAGTGTTACTTACTCCGCAAACGGTCGCTATACGCGATAAACGGTAGTTGGCCGCGGCAACTGCGATTCATTTCGCCCAGCAAGTCCAATCGTGCCCCATGCACGGTTAATGCACGAGGCGGTAGAAATTCATCGATGCCGCGCCCTCGGCATGCAACCCCATCGCCGAAACCGCCGGCGAATAGGTACGGCTCGTAAGTGCCGCCTCGCCGCCATTTGCAAAAATCTCGACAATCGTAGTGTCCGAAAGCACGCGCAGGTCGCGAAGCTCGCTGAGCTCGATCGACCTCTGGTCGCGCCCATAGCCTTCGTCACCCATGTCGAGGGTAAGCATCCCGCCTGCATAGCGCACAAAGACACCCTTGCGGATTTCGAGCTCGACCATCTTGGTGCCCTCACAGGAAACCACAAGATCAAACAGGCGGCCCGGCTCCTCAACGGTTTCACCGCCTGTCGCGCGAACGCAGTCGCCGCGCATCCTCTCAATCTCGTGCGCCGGCTGCTGGCAGAGCTTACCATCGCGCATGCTCAGCTCTCGCGGCACCGTCAACGCGCACTGCCACCCGCGCGCCACCGTCGGGTTTTCCGCCGTCGCATCGGGGCAACCCGACCATCCGATCATCAAACGCCGGCCTGCAGCATCCTCAAAGGACTGCGGAGCATAGAAATCAAAACCGGCATCGACCATCGGGGGCATGCCCTGCCCGACGATTTTAAAGCTCGGCGCCTCCCAATCGGCCTCGATGGGGAACCACACGCACTTATGCGGATTGCGGTAACGCCAACCATCGGCAGGCACACCCTGCGGACAGCAAACGAGAACAAGCTCACCATCGAGCTCAAACAGATCGGGGCACTCCCACATAAAGCCAAACTTCTCGCCCAGCTCAATACGCGTCGCATAGTTCCAGTCCTCTAGATCGCGCGAGGTATAGACAAGCACGCAGCCGCGGTCGTCTTTCGTACGAGCGCCCAGAACCATGTAGTAGATACCATCGTGCTCAAGGATCTTGGGGTCGCGCACGTGCGTACCGATATCGTCGGGGTAATCGACCGGTCCAACAGCTATGCGCTTCTCGCCCAATTCGTCGGGGTTCTCCGCAACCATATGAATCTGGTTTTGCTCACGACCCGTCAACACGTAGTCGTAATCATCGCGATCAAAATGCTTGACGTTGCCGGTATAGAAGTAGTGAATCTTGCCATCACGTACAAAGGCAGAACCAGAATACGCTCCGTTCGAATCCAAATCGGAATCGGGGAACAGCGCGGGGCCGTGATTCTCGTACGTCACAAAATCCTTTGTCGTCAGATGGTTCCAAAGCACTGGACCGCCATGCGCAGCATCGAACGGATCGTATTGGTGATAGATGTGATACGTATCACCAATCTGCACCAAACCGTTGGGGTCGTTGAGCCAGCCAAGCTCAGGCTCCACATGGAACAGGAGTCTATCGGGGTCGGACGCGATGCGAGCCGCCGTCTCATCCTGTCCGGCTCGCCACCGCTCATAGTCCGCGCGTGTCACCTTATTTTTTTGATTAAACATCGCCATTGGCCTTCTCGTCTATAGGGAAGGACGCTCGACTCACACGAGCCGAACGCCCCTCCTCAAATGGACTTATCCGCACGTTACGCTGAACGGCTCAACTAGAAGCTAACGTCGAAGCCAGCGCCAGCGCCCTCTTCATCGGTGGTCGGAACGCCCTTTGCCTTGTTGTAGGCAAAGATCAAGACGATCGGCACGATAAAGGCGATGAGATTGCCAGCCACATACCACACGAGAGTCTCGGGCGTGACGATGAGCAGGCCAAGCACGCCGGTCAGACCCTGACCGATAGCGCGCACCTCAAAGAGCTTGACGAAGGCACCGCCGCAGCCTGCACCGATGCATGCGCAGATGAACGGAATGATCGAATAGCGCATGTTTGCAGCAAAGATAGCGGGCTCGGAGATTCCGACCAGCGTCGGGATAAAGGACGACATGCAGATGTTGCGCTCTTTGGAGTGCTTCTTGTGAATGAGGTACATACCGATGGCGCCGCCGCCCTGGGCGATGATGGAAACCGACCAGATGGCCTGGATGTAGTTGAAGCCAGTCGTGGCAACAAGGTTTGCCTCGATACCCTGGATGAACTGATGCGTACCGGTAACGACGAGCGGCTGCAGGAACGCGGCGAAGACAAAGGCACCAAAGACGCCCATCCTGTTGTACAGGATATCGATTACGCCGGCGAGGACGTCACCGATCAGGTTACCGAGCGGGCCGAACACGGTGAACAGGGCGACGTTAGCAAGAATCAGGGTAACGGTCGGGACAAAGACGAACGAAACGACCTCGGGGATGTACTTCTGGGCAATCTTTTCGACCTTGGCCATAAACCAGGCGGTCAGAATTGCAGGGAACACGCCGCCCTGGAAAGCAACCATGGGAATGGAGAGCGGACCAAAGTTCCAGTACTCAGCACCCGTCGGGTCCATAACGAACGTGTTGCGGTTCATAAGGCTCGGGTGAACCATGACGATACCGACGAGGATGCCCAGGATCGGGTTACCGCCAAAACGCTTGACTGCGCTGTACATAACCAGGACAGGCAGGTAGTCAAACGTGGTGGCGATAATGGCAAAGAAGCTTGCGAGGTTCTTGAGGAACTCGCTGTGATCGGCGAGGCTGCCCTCCATGCCAAAGAGGCCGTTGGCAACGATCAGCGACTTAAGGCCGATGATGATTGCAGCGCCGACGAAGGCGGGAATGATGGGGATAAAGATGTCCGAGAATACCTTGAGGACCGAGAAGAACTTGCCCTTCTTGTCCGCCTCGGCGCCCTTGACCTCGGAAGCGCTGATCTCCTTAACGCCCGTCAGAGCCATAAACTCATCGTAAACCTTGTTGACGGTACCGGTACCGAAGATGATCATGAGCTGGCCGCTGTTGTACAGCACGCCCTTGACGCCATCGATGTTCTCGAGCTCGGCCTTGTTGTATTTGCTCGTATCCTTGAGCACCAGACGTAGACGGGTCACGCAATGCGTGGCGCCCTCGATGTTCTCCAGTCCGCCGACGTTGTCGACGACTTGCTGGGACACTGCCTTGTAGTCCATGTTCCTCTCCATTCCTTTTCTAAATCATAAAACGGTTCGTTGCCGCTACAGAGACGCGATCGTTGCGTTTGCGCACTTGAGCGCACCGTCGGTGACGGTAAGCGCCACACCCTGGCCCTGCTTGTTGCAGAAGCGAGCGTTGAGCGCAACGTCATCGACAAAGATGGTCGCGATGTCGTCGTCGACGACCAGACGCACATGGTGAGTGCCCTCGCCCTTAAAGAACAACGGACGCTCGAGGCCCATGTTGTTGACCTGGAACCACGGGTACTGGGGAGCCGGCGTGAACTCGAGCTTGCCCTCGCGCAGGTTGGCGCGGAACTCATAGGCAAGACCGGTCTCGGCGTCCTCGGCGAACTTGACCGAGAAGCCGGCAGCGTTACCGCCGAGCTCAATGTCGGCATCGAGCAAGTAGGTGGAGCCGGCATCTGCGGCGAGCACCTGCTCGACCTTGCCCGACTCGCAGGAAAGCTCAAAGGTCTCGACTGCCTTAGCCTCGCCAAAGGCGCCAAGCATGCTGTCGGGGAGCTTGGTGCCGAGCGTTCCGTCGGCACGCTGAACGATCTCGAGGGGCATAAAGGTGCCACCCCATAGGTAAGAGCTGGGGTCGCCGCCCTCGTCACGCGTAGGAACCCAACCAAAGAGAACGCGACGCTCGCCATCGAATGCGGTGCGAGCGGCGTAGTACGCGCGGCCGTCGAAGGAGTCGTCAGCGGGGGTAATCCAAGGACCGTTGATGGACTTGGACATGCGGTAACGGGTCTTGTTGCCGTCGCTGTACTCGGAAAAGACGAGGTACCACCAGTCGCCCATCTTAAAGAGATCAGGCATCTCAAACATGGTGTACAGGCCCGGGTTCCACCAGTCGCCCTGGAACTCCCAGTTGGTCAGATCCTTGGAGGTGAACTTGACCAGGCGGCCGGTCATCAGACGCTTGTCCTCGCCCACACGCGTGCCGAGGATGAGCATGTACTCTTCGTTCTCCTCATCCCAAAGCACAAAGGGATCGCGCCAGTTGCGGTCATCGTAACCCTCCTGGGGCGGAAGCAGCGTCTCGGCGATGTTCTTCTCCCACTTGACGGCGTCGTCGCTCGTTGCGTGAAGAAGAACCTGCTTCATCAAACGTGCGCGGACCTTATCGCGATTGCAACCAGTGTAGAGCGCATGGTACTTGTCGCCCACCTTAAACACCGTGCCGGCATAAATGTACTGGTCGACTTCCTCGTCGCCGCCACGCTCAAGGCTCTCGCCAAAGTCCTTGTAGTTGACGAAATCCTTGGTCGTAGCGAGTGCCCAGCCAAACGGCTCTCCGAAAGGTTCGGGGTTACGCGTGTCACGCTGATGATAGAGATAGAACGTGCCGTCCTCGCCGTACGGCATGATGTCGCCTACCCAAATTCCCTCAGGCTGGTAATACACCTTGTGCATCCGAGACTTCCTTTCCACGACATACTAACTCGGTACAATGACAAGATATGTCAATCGTTTTCATATGTCGAACGTTTTCACACCAATACGTCTTTTCGCAGTTCCAGTCGTCGGCAAACGGTTGACATATGCCGGTGAACGGTCATCAGAGGCGTTTGAGGAATTCTTTTGGCACGGGATGAACTATGCGGTTTTGCCCTCAATGAGTTCAACGGGGAGCTTGATATTCGATTCGGGATTATCGCCGTTAATAAGAGCGATGATGGATTGCGCCGCGAGCTCTCCGATGCGATCGATATCTTGACGTACGGTTGTTAAGTCAGGCATAAACGTCATAGTTCGGCGGGCACCATCCGCGCCCACGACCTTAATATCGTCTGGAGCGCTCAAGCCGCGCTGCTTCATCACGTTGAGACAGATGGCCGCCATCGTATCGTCTCCCGCAAAGATGCCGTCAATATCGGGGTTCTCATCGAGGATCTTCGCAACGACCGCGCCCTTTTCGTCGTCGGGCTTAACGAACTCAACCTCACGGACAAGCGCGGACAAACCGGCCTGCTCAACAACATCGAGGTAGGCATCGGTACGCTTATTGGCAGGCATGCGCATGCGGCTATTGCTGCGCAGGCACAGGATACGCCTGCAGCCGTCATCAATCAGACGGCGCGTGGCGAGCTCGCCAATGCCATAGCTGTCACTTGCAATCTGGACAGAGCCCTCGCCAAGATCGCAGTCGATGCCAACCAGGCTCAAGCCCATCTCGGCATATGCCTCGGCACCGATATTGAGGGAGTTGACGATGACGCCGTCGACCATATTGCGGCGGAGCATGTCGATATAGGAACGCTCAAGATCAGGTCGATTGGCGCTGTTGCACAGCAACATCTTAAAGCCGTTTTCCGCTAACGTGCGCTCGACCGCCTGCACAACCTGAGCATGGAACGGGCTGCTCACAAAGGGAACAATCATGCCGATAAGGTTCAGGCGGCCATTGAGCATGGCACGGGCGATATCGTTGGGCGTGTAATTGATGCGCTCCATCGCCGCATGGACTTTATCGCGGGTTTCCTGGCTAATGTAGCCGCGATTATTAAGCACGCGAGATACCGTAGTAGGCGAAACCCCCGCCACCGCTGCAACTTCCTTGATGCCAGGCTTAGCCGTATCCTTAGAACGAGCACTCTCGCGAGCCATAGCACCCTCCCCCATCAACATGTCATACGTTTACATACGAACAAAGCATACCCCAACAACAGCGGGAAGACGGTAACAGCACAAGTAAGTAAACGACTCATCCAAATAATTAGGAGAGTTCCGCCTAAAGGGTGACTACACAGGACCCCCGCCGGGCCGCTTTGGGTTACTTTCCAAAACATTTCCGCAGGACGCAAAGGGCTCCGCCGCGCGAAGTGCGCAGCGGAGCCCTTTGCATGTCCGAGGACGTTTTGGAAAGTAACCCAAAGCGGCCCGGCAATCCTGCGGGAGTTAAACCCCTTTAGAACTTGTCGTGGAAGGTACGCGAAATGACCTCGTCCTGCTGCTCCTTGGTGAGCGTGTGGAAGTTCACGGCATAGCCGGAAACGCGGATGGTCAGCTGCGGGTACTTCTCGGGGTGAGCCTGAGCATCGAGCAACGTCTCACGGTTGAAGACGTTGATGTTCAGGTGATGGCCACCCTTCTCGGCGTAAGCGTCGAGCATGTGGACCAGGTTATCGGCCTGAGTCTCGGAAACTTCAGAAACCTTCATAATGTGTCTCCTTCGATCGATAGGCGCCGGCCGAAACCGGCGCGCTAATCAGTAATCGTTATTGTTAGTATAGCACTAACAATAGTTACTCGCCCAGCTGATCAAGGTCAATATCGCCAAAGAACACCTGGTCCTCCTTGCCGAGCGCACCCGGGATGATGGAGAAGGTGTTGGAGATGCCGTCCTGAGCATCGCGGAACGGGAGCTTGGAAACCGAAGACAGCGAAGCGATGGCGCCGTGGCTATCGCGCTTGTGCATGGGGTTAGCACCCGGGGCGAACGGCTGGCCGGCCTTGCGGCCGTCAGGCGTGGAACCGGTCTTCTTACCGTACACGACGTTGGAGGTAATGGTCAGAACCGAGGTCGTGGGCACGGAGTTGCGGTAGGTGTCGTTCATGCGGATGTACTCCATGAACTGGTGTACAACGTCGTGAGCGATCTGGTCGACGCGGTCGTCGTCGTTACCGTACTTGGGGAACTCGCCCTCGGTCTCGAAGTCGACGATGATGCCGTTCTCATCACGGACGGGGTGGACCTTGGCGTACTTGATGGCGGACAGGGAGTCAGCCACGACGGAAAGGCCAGCGATGCCCGTAGCGAACCAGCGATGCACGTGCTTGTCGTGCAGAGCCATCTGGATGCGCTCGTAGCAGTACTTGTCGTGCATGTAGTGAATGATGTTCAGCGAGTTGACGTACACGCCAGCGAGCCACTTCATCATGTCGTTGTACTTGGCCACAACGTCGTCGTAATCGAGCGTATCGCCCTCGACGGCGCGATACTTGGGGCCGACCTGCTTCTTGGAGACCTCGTCAACACCGCCGTTGAGCGCGTAGAGCAGGCACTTGGCCAGGTTGGCGCGGGCGCCGAAGAACTGCATCTCCTTGCCGATGCGCATGGAGGACACGCAGCAGGCGATGCCGTAGTCGTCGCCGTGGTAAACGCGCATGAGGTCGTCGTTCTCGTACTGGATCGAGGAGCTGGCGACAGAAGTCTTGGCGCAGAACTTCTTGAAGTTCTCGGGCAGACGAGTCGACCACAGAACGGTCATGTTGGGCTCGGGGCTGGTGCCCATGTTCTCGAGCGTGTGCAGGTAGCGGTAGCTCATCTTGGTAACGAGCGTACGGCCGTCAACACCCATGCCGCCGATGGACTCGGTGACCCACTGCGGGTCGCCGGTGAACAGGGCCTGGTACTCGGGGGTACGGGCAAACTTGACCATGCGGAGCTTCATGATGAAGTGATCCACGAACTCCTGGATCTGCTCCTCGGTGAAGGTACCGTTGGCAAGGTCGCGCTCAGCGTAGATGTCGATGAACGTAGAGGTACGGCCGATGGACATAGCGGCGCCGTTCTGCTCCTTAACGGCAGCGAGGTAGGCGAAGTACATCCACTGGATGGCCTCCTGCGTGTTGGTAGCAGGGTTGGAAATATCGAAACCATAGGTCTCGGCCATCATCTTGAGCTCGCCGAGGGCGCGGATCTGCTCCTGCAGCTCCTCGCGATCGCGGATGTTGTCGGCGGTCATGACCGTCGGAGTGGAAGCCTTCTGGGCCTCCTTGTCCTTGATCAGGTAGTCGACGCCGTACAGGGCAACACGACGGTAGTCGCCGATGATGCGGCCGCGGCCATAGCCATCGGGCAGACCGGTGATGATGTGAGCCGAGCGGCAAGCACGCATCTCGGGGGTGTAAACATCGAAGACGCCAGCGTTGTGGGTCTTGCGCTCGAAGGTGTAGCGCTCGACAACGTTCTCGTCGACCTTGTAGCCGTGCTGGCTGGCAGCCTGACAAGCGATGCGGATACCACCGTTGACGTGCAGCGCGCGCTTGAGCGGCTTGTCGGTCTGGAGGCCAACAATGGTCTCCTTGTCGCGATGGGCATTATCGATGTAGCCAGCGGGGTGGCTCACGATACCCGTGACGGTCTTGGTGTCCATATCGAGGACGCCGCCCTGCTCGCGCTCCTTGAGCAGCAGGTCGAGAACCTCGCCCCACAGCTCCTTGGTACGCTCGGTCGGACCGACGAGGAACGACTCGTCGCCCTCATAGGGGGTGTAGTTCTTCTGGATGAAGTCTCGGACGTCAACCTCTCCCGTCCAGATGCCTTCCTTGAAGCCTTCCCATGCCTCCTGCATTGTGTAACCACGCTCCTAGTTACGTGTAATGCGGCGCTCTCTCACACCGCTGCTTATTGAATTCTTGAATTTTCGGCTTGCACTACCGGCTTCTTCCGTTCTTCACCACACGTTGGTGCAGGAAAAACGTTTGTCCACCTTGGAACTACAACCCAAAACCCAAGATTTCACCCGTCTGTGAAGGATAACATAGCCACCCTCTCCATCTGGGCTGTTATATGTTTCTTTTTTTATACCATTAGGGCGTTTTTAACAAATCCGCAGGAAATGCGAGCGCGAACAACTACCGTTCACCGATTTGTTTGGTATTTTTCCTTGCCTTTGTACGACGTTCACTCTAGCTGTTATGCCAGCTTTAGCAGGGTAAAGTGCCTCTGAGTAGGCTTTAGGACATGCCTAACGATCTGCCCCAAACTTTACTGGCACCGACGGTGTACGGAGGTCGCCTAAAGGTAGTTTTCTAGGCATGTCCCAAAATCTACCGTATAGGGCGCGCGTGCAGGGGTATCATCTTTCACCGAAAATAGTTTCTAGTGTTAGGGGTTTTCGGTGGAAGATACCGATTTCCATGAGCTTGGGCGTCAGCTCCTTACCGAGTTTGGCGGCATTCACCAGCGCGTTTCGCGCTTTATGGACAAAGCTCTCAGCGGCGAGATGGCTGTCATGCGCGCCCTTATGCTCGCTGGCGGTTCGCTCACGCCGAGCGAACTCGCTGATCGCGCCTGGGTCTCGAACGCCCGCATCGCCAATATCCTACGCGCTCTCGAAGCCAAGGGTTGGATTGAGCGTGAGCACTCAAAGACCGACCGTCGTCGCGTACACGTCATAGTGACCGACAAGGGATTCCAGGATCTCGAAATCAAACGCCGGGAATTCGAGGACCGCACCGCGGCTTTCCTCGAGCAGCTCGGCGAAACAGATACCCAAGAGATGGTGCGCCTTCTTAGACGTGCCAACGAAATTATCGACCGCAATCAAGAAAGGAGAGATGCCGAGTGAGGATTCTCAAGCTCTTTAAAAAGCATATCCTGGCACTGTTCACAGCTATCGTACTCATCGTAATCAGCTGCAACGCCGACCTGGCACTGCCTACCTATATGAGCGATATCGTCGACGTGGGCGTGCAGCAAGGCGGTATCGCCTCGCCCGTGCCCGACACCATTCGCGCCGAATCGCTCGACGACCTCGAACTCTTTATGAACGCCAAGGACGCCAAAACTGTGGAGACCGTGTTCAGCAAGGCGGACAATAACGGCATTCGAACGTACAAGGGCACCGAGGAGGAGCGCGCCGACGGCGGCAAGATTGCCGACATCATGAGCCTGCCCGAGACCGTCGTCCTTTCGCTCAACCAGGGCATTGACGCCGACTCCATGGGCGACATGACCGGCGCATCCACCGAGGCAAGCGATGGCGGCGCCGCTCAGGCCATGCCCACCCCCGAGCAGATGGCAGCGATGACGCCCGAGCAGCTCGCCGAGATGCAGCAGAAGACCGCAGCCGCGCAGAGCATGCAAAAGCAGATCGACGCCGACGGCGGTAAGATCACCATGAAGAGCCTGCGCCTAGGCGTTGAAGGCGGTCTTATCGATCAGGGCAAGCTCGTCGAGGGCGCCAACGATATGGCTGACAAAATGGGCTCCATGTCGGGCTCCATCGTCACCCAGCGCGCCGTGAGCTACGTGCAGGACGAGTACAAGGCACAGGGCATCGACCCCGCCGACGTGCAGAACGCCTACCTGGGCCGCATGGCGACCACGATGTTTGGTCTGTGTCTGGTGTCGCTGGTCGCCACCATCCTGACCGGCGCCGTGGCTTCGCGCACCGCCTGCTCCATCGCCCGCGACCTGCGCCGCGAGACCTTCAACAAGGTTATGCACTTCTCGCCGGCCGAGGTGGGCAAGTTTAGCCAGGCCTCGCTCATCACCCGCTGCACCAACGACATTCAGCAGATCCAGATGGCCGCAACCCTGTTTATCCGCATGTGCCTGATGGCCCCCGTCATGGGCATCGTCGCCGTCATGCGCGTCCTGGCCAACCACACCGGCCTGGAGTGGACCATCGCCGTGGCCATCATCGCCGTCTCGGCCGTCGTCGGCGTGCTTATGGGCCTCACCATGCCCAAGTTCAAAAAGATGCAGAGCTTTGTGGACCGCGTGAACCTTACCGCCCGCGAGCTGCTCGACGGCCTTATGCCTATCCGTTCGTTCAACCGCGAAGAGCATGAGCTCGAGCGTTTTGACAAGGCTTCGCTCGACCTGATGACCACACAGCTCTACACCAACCGCGCCATGAGCTTTATGATGCCGCTCATGATGCTCGTCATGAACTGCATCACCGTGCTTATCGTCTGGTTTGGCGCGCAGGGCGTGTCCGACGGCGTGATGCAGGTCGGCAACATGATGGCGTTTATCTCCTACACCATGCAGATCGTCATGGCGTTTATGATCCTCACCATGGTTTCGGTCATCCTGCCCCGTGCCGAGGTCGCAGCCGAGCGCGTGGAAGAGGTCATCACCTGCCCCACGAGCATCAACGACCCTGTCTCACCCAAATTGCCTGCTGCCAGCGCGCCGCGCGGTGAGCTCACCTTCCGTGACGTGAGCTTCCAGTATCCCGATGCCCGCGCCGACGTCATTAGCGGCGTAAACTTCACCACGCACGCCGGCCAGATGCTCGGCATTATTGGCTCAACGGGTTCGGGCAAGTCCACGCTTGTACAGTTGATTCCGCGCCTGTACGACGTCACGGGCGGCAGCATTTCGCTCGACGGCATCGACGTGCGCGACATGACCCTCTCTGAGCTGCGCCGCCGCATCGGTTATATTCCGCAGCAGGGTCGTCTGTTCTCGGGTACCGTCGAGAGCAACCTCAAGTTTGCCGGCGACATGGTGAGTGACGAGGATATGCGCCAGGCAGCACGCGTCGCCCAGGCGGAGGACTTTATCGCCGAGCGCGAGGGCGGCTACGACTCCCCCATCAGCCAGGGCGGCTCCAATGTTTCGGGTGGTCAGCGCCAGCGTCTGGCCATCGCCCGCGCGTTGGCCAAAAAGCCCGAGGTCGTGGTGTTCGATGACTCGTTTAGTGCCCTCGACTACAAGACCGACGCGCGCCTACGCGAGGAGCTGGCCAAAAACGTTACCGACGCCGCGCTCGTGGTCGTGGCCCAGCGCATCGCGACCATCATGCACGCCGACCAGATCATCGTGCTCGACGACGGCCACGTAGTGGGCACCGGCACGCACAAGGAGCTGCTGCGCAGCTGCCCGGCGTACCTGGAGATCGCACAGTCGCAGCTTTCCGCCGAGGAGCTGGGGCTTACCCAAGAAGAAATTGCAGCCGTCATGGAAGGAGGCGAGCGCTAATGGCAGACGAGACCAAGACTCAGATTCCCAAGCCCACCCGCCAGCGTGGTCCCATGGGCCGCATGGGCGGCATGCGTCGCGGCGAAAAGGCCAAGGACTTTAAGGGCACCATGAGGCAGCTGCTCGGCTATATCGGCCAGCACAAGATTGCCGTGTTTGCCGCCGTCGCCTTTGCCGTGTGCTCGGTCATCTTTAACATTGTGGGACCCAAGGTGCTCGGCCAGGTTACGACCAAGCTGTTCGAAGGCCTGGTCGCCAAGGTCAACGGCACCGGCGACGTTGACTTTGACTGGATCGCCAAGACGCTCGGCTTTTTGCTCTGCCTGTATCTGGCGAGCTCTGTCTGCAGCCTGGTCCAGGGCTGGCTCATGACCGGCGTCACGCAAAAGATCTGCTATCGCATGCGCAAGGAGATCGCCGCCAAGATCGCCGTCGTTCCGATGAGCTACTTTAACGGACACAGCAAGGGCGACGTGCTCAGTCGCATCACCAACGACGTCGATACGCTCGGCCAGTCGCTCAACCAGAGCGTGACGCAGCTCATCACGTCGGTGACGCAGATTATCGGCGTGCTCGTCATGATGCTGTCGATCAGCCTGCCGCTCACCGGCGTCACCGTGCTCACGCTGCCGGCCGCCGCGATTATCCTGACCGTGATGATTCACTTCTCGCAACCGTACTTCCGCGAGCAACAGCAAGTCCTGGGCGCCGTCAACGGCATTATCGAGGAGGACTTTGCCGGCCAGAACGTCATCCAGGTGTTCGACCGCGCCGAGGCCTCAATCGAGGAGTTCGACCGTCAAAACGACCGCCTCTTTATTAGTGGCTGGCGCTCGCAGTTCCTGTCGGGCCTGATGATGCCGCTTATGAGCTTGGTGGGCAACATGGGCTACGTGGGCGTCGTCGTGGTAGGCGCGCAGCTCGCGCTGACCGGCAATGCCACGCCCGGCGACATCCAGAGCTTTATCCAGTACGTTCGCAACTTTACGCAGCCGGTGCAGCAGCTGGGCAACGTGAGCAATACGATGCAGTCGATGGCCGCCGCCACCGAGCGCGTGTTTGAGTTCCTGGCCGCGCCCGAGGAGGAACAGAAAGCTGACGCGCAGATTCCCGAGAAGCGCCCCGGCCACGTGGAGTTTGACCACGTCAAGTTTGGCTACACGCCCGACAAGACCATCATCCACGACTTTAGCTGCGAGGCGCAGCCCGGCCAGACCATCGCCATCGTCGGCCCCACCGGCGCCGGCAAGACCACGCTCATTAAGCTGCTGCAGCGCTTCTACGACGTGGACGGCGGCTCGCTGCGTGTCGAGGGCGTCGATGTGCGCGACTGGGACCGCGCGGCACTGCGCGGCGAGTTTGCCATGGTGCTGCAGGACACCTGGCTGTTTAACGGCACCATCCGCGAGAACATCCGCTACGGACGCCCCGACGCGAGCGATGCCGAGGTCGAGGCCGCTGCGCGCGCCGCACGCTGCGACCACTTTATTCATACGCTCGCCGGTGGCTACGACTTTATGATCAACGAGGAGGGCACCAACCTATCGCAGGGTCAGCGCCAGCTCGTGACCATCGCCCGTGCCATTTTGGCCGACCGCCCGGCACTGATTCTGGACGAGGCGACTTCCAACGTCGATACCCGTACCGAGGAGCTCATTCAGCGCGCCATGGATGCGCTGATGCAGGGCCGCACCAGCTTTGTCATCGCGCACCGCCTGTCCACGATCCGCAACGCCGACGTGATCTTGGTGATTCGCGACGGCGATATCGTCGAGAAGGGCACGCACGACGAGTTGCTCGCCCAGGGCGGCTTCTACGCCGACCTATATAACTCGCAATTCGACGAGGCGGCGTAAATTCTGCTGCAGGGAACGAATAACGCCCGAGAACGGGGACGCAGGACAACCTGCGCCCCCGTTTTTTCGTCCACGGCACTCGAATTAGCTCTCTTGGGGCCCGATTGACAGCCCCTTCCGGACCCTGTGGCCAAAAAAGGTCAAATATGAGTACTGTTACATTTTTAGTAGCAGCCAAAACCGCCTCAAATGACCTCTTTGCGGCTTCTATACGCCTTCAAATTAATCAAAACGCCCGTTAACATGCTTCTGTGTGCCAACGTTAATGAACATATTTGCTGTTATGCCTATTATCTTGTAAGCTCGATATGAGACTACGCCAGCAACAGTACTCATATTTGCCATTTTTTGCCCACGGGGTATGCCGCAGAAGATCCAACTTGCTCCAGCGTGCCGTACGCCGACCCCCTTCCGGCGAGTGCCGACATTTTCCCAGATAAAACCGACCAAAATAAACCTGTCCCTTTTTGGTAGGTTTCGGGGTGACAAGGGGTTGCACTTTAGCGTGCGACAGCGGATAATGCCGAGCATTCGACAATACGCTTATTGCTCTTTCTATAGATTGAGGAGACCCCTATGGCCATGGAATTCAAACGCAGGCTGCCGATCCCCATGGAGATCCGCGAGGAAATGCCACTTTCTGCCGAGCTTACCGCCAAAAAGCAGGCATTTGACGCCGAGGTCGCCAAAGTCTTTACCGGCGAGGACGCACGCAAGGTGCTCATCATCGGCCCGTGCTCTGCCGACCGCGAGGATTCGGTGCTTGAGTACATGAACCGACTGGCCAAGACCGCCGAGGAGGTCAAGGACAAGCTCATCATCATTCCGCGCGTCTACACCAACAAGCCGCGCACCAAGGGCACTGGCTACAAGGGCCTGCTGCACAACCCCGACCCCGAGGCGCCCGATGACCTGCTCGAAGGCGTTAAGGCCATCCGCCACATGCACCTGCGCGTCATCGAGGAGACCGGTTTCTTTACCGCCGACGAGATGCTCTACCCGTCCAACTACCAATACCTCGTTGACCTGCTGAGCTATGTGGCCGTGGGCGCACGCTCGGTCGAAAACCAGGAGCATCGCCTGGTGTCGAGCGGCATTTCGGTACCCGTCGGCATGAAGAATCCCACTGCCGGCTCTACCACCGTTATGCTCAACTCCATTTACGCCGCGCAGGCGCACCAGAGCTTCATCTTCCGCAACTGGGAGGTCGAGTGCGACGGCAATCCGCTCGCGCACGCCGTTATGCGTGGTTACATCGGCCTCGATGGCCGCACCTACCCCAACTACCACTACGAGCACCTCGAGCGCCTGGCCGAGCGCTACACCGAGCACGCCGGCTATGCCAATCCGGCAGCGGTCATCGACTGCAACCACGACAACTCGGGCAAGCGTCCGCTGGAGCAGTATCGCATTTGCAAGGAGGTGCTCGACAGCTGCCGCCGCAACGAGTCCATCTCCAAGCTGGTCAAGGGCTTTATGATCGAGTCCTACCTGGAGGACGGCAACCAGCCGGTCGACGGCGGTGTCTTTGGCAAGTCGATCACCGACCCGTGCCTGGGCTGGGAAAAGACCGACTACCTCATCCACGAGATCGCGGAGCGGGTTTAGTTACGCGGGCCGCATTTGGACAATCTGACGTTCAACTTCAAGGGCGCGACCAGAAGGTCAGCGCCCTTTCGTTTCACGTCACCTTGTCTCAAATGCGGCCCGCTCGCTGTCCGTCCTCTACCTGCGGCGTTGTCTTACTCCGGATGCGGCAGTTAGGGACGTTCCTTTTAATATGAGCAGGACATTGTCAAGAGGCAAAATCGGGCCTGGCCCCAACGATATGGGGTCAGGCCCTCTCCCTATATCAGCCCGTCCGCGGCGACCTCGGCGTGTCTTACCGACGCTCGTCTTTGCAGTTTAATATCCGCCCGCGGCGATCTCTCGCTGGGCAATCCGTTGCTACGGCTGAGGCTTCTACGTCGAACCGACAGTCTGTGCACGCGTGTGGCGCCCTGGGCGCTCGCAGAAAAGGGACCTGAGGTTCGCCTCAACGGCTTCGGATCGAACCGCTTCCGGGGTGATCGGCTTATGTGCGGGGGACCGGCCCCCTACGCCTCCTCGGCCATGAGGCCAATCCACCCATACCCAGCAGGCGAGCTCGCGCGCCGTGGCCACGTTCGCCTTGTTGCCGTGGACCCCGCGCGCGAGCAGCGCCTCCCGCCTCTCGACCAGCCTCCGCACGCCCTTGGCGGCATGCCTCCGGGCGCCCCGGTCCGGGGCCTGGCCCTTGGCGAGGTCCTTCGGCCGCCCCGAGCACGTCAGGTAGTGCCACGCGGCCTCGACCAGCGTCTTCCTCAGGTGCTTGTTGCCAGCCTTGGTGATCGCGCCCCTGCGTCGAAGGCGAGCCCGTGCCTGAGCAGGAACTTGGAGAGCCGCTGCTTCGAGCGCGAGAGGTCGTCCCTCGCGTCCTCGAGCGCCCTGGTCAGGTCGCGGGCGGCCTCGCACTCGTCGTCGGGGACCCACACCTCGACCACGTTGCCGACCGACAGCATGCGGGCGAGGAACTCGGCGTCGTTGCGGTCGTTCTTCCTGCGCCTGTCCGCGCTGGGCTTGATCATCTTCGAGACGGCGCCGACCACGCAGTCGACCCCGAGGCCGGAGAGCCTCTTCTGCAGGTCGAACCCCGTGACCCCGGACTCGTACACGCACCTGGCCCTGGGGTCCACGGACCGCACCCACCCCGCGACGGCGCCGGCGTCGTAGCCGAAGGTCGCGCAGCGCACCTCCCCGGTCATGACGTCGAGGGAGACGGCCTTTATCGAGCGGGCGTGGACGTCGAGTCCGACGAAGGTGGTAGTATCGAGCATGGGAGCCCCTTCCATGAATGCGGCGTGGCCGCCACGGTTGGATTAGACACTCACCATTGTCGGCCTAATCCGCGGTCTTTCATGCAGCAGGGGCTCTCAATGTTTTTATGTCCTGCTCATATCGTCTCTGCCGGCAGTTTGGGATGTTCCTTGGGGTAGTCATTGGGGACGTTCTTTAATGACTGGTCGTTTAAGAACGTCCCCAACGACTACCCAGAATGAGAGTGGATAATCTCCCGTTTTTGGCCTATACCAGCGCTAAAAGTGGGAGATTATCCACTCTCATCGAGCAAGTGTCCGAAAATCCGCCCTCATTCCTTCTTAGGACCCTCCGTCCCCGAGGATTCGAGGCTCGCCTGCCGAATGGTCGATGCGGCCGTCCTGCGTCCATGTCACACTCAGGGGTGGCCTGACCCAACTTGGAAGGAGCCCCCATGAGCCTTGACAACGTAACTCTGCGTGCCGCCACGCTCGATGACCTGGCCGGCATCGCCGCCATCTACAACCAGCTGTGGTGCAACACGCTGCGCAACCGAGGCGACGTCGAAGCCGCCGATTTCTGTGCGCGCTTTAACATCGCCATGCAGCTGCAGCGCTCCCCCATCGCGCTCGTTGCCGAAGCTGAAGGCCGCATCATCGCCGCTTGCTGCATCGGTATCTTCGAAGACGGCAAACCACGCACCAATCCCACGTGGGAGCCCTGCTACAACGAGATGTTCGTCCAGGCAACCGAGATGGCAAAGACCGCCGATGCCAAGCTCGAAGGCTCGCTCTTTGGCGATAGCCGCGAGAAGGCAACAGCCGACCGCTTTGCCGCCACGGGCAACGAATATGCCCAAGGCCAGCTCAACCTGATCATCATCGTGCCCGAATGGCAGGGCAAGGGGCTCGGCCGTGCGCTCATCGACCTTGCGCGCGCCGAACTCGCCAAAGCCGGGTGCACCAAATTCTTCCTGATGAGCGACTGCAACTCCGACTGGCAGTTCTACGAGTACCTCAACATGAAGCGCATCTTGGAGGATCACAGCCAGGACACCGGCGACGGATTTATCGTCTATATGTACGGAGGCGACACGCAGGATTAACTTGCATGTCGCCTCACGGGCTTTCTACAAGACGGCCCAAACCATCAACCAAGACGAGTCAACAAGGCGCGCTCTCCTCGGCAGCAAGGGCATTCGTGCTGTAACGAGTGGTGGAGATGGCCACGCTTGCACACAACTGTCTCGGATAGATAGCGGTCGAGCAGGCGCGCCCATGTGCGTGCGTCAAGACGCTCCTCCGCCCTGCCATACAGCGATCGACGGAGTGCCTCGCCCATAGTGCCGCTAAAATCATCGAGCTCAAGAGCGTACTTTGGGACAACGTATCCGACCAACGTCCCCACAAACGGGCTGTGCCCATTACACACGCAGCTGTTTATCAATGGTGCAGGCGGAATGTCATCGTCGTCCAGGTCAAATATGTCCAAGTCCAGCTCACCAGAAGCGTATGGGTGTATTCCGCGGTTAAGCATCTTAAAGATATGGACCGCGAGTCCAAAGTCATCCGTCTGTGGCGTAAACACGGGGGCATTCGTGGACGCTGCCAAGCTCTCGAAATCGCTGATGCCGGCTATCTCCATGAGTTGAAGCACCTCGGGGGCAATATAGCCGGGAGCGGCGCACGCAGTCCTATGTGTCACATCCGAAAGCGTAAAGCTATACGAGCGCCTTGATGGTATCCATGCCCGCATGCGCCGAAGCCTCGCAACCCTTCTGCCCGTTGAGCACGCACTCGAGCAGCGTATCGTATGCGCGCTGGGCTTCGGGGGCCAGGTACGCCCTGTTAAACATGCCCTCGGGTCGCACGTTTCCCTTCGAGTCGATCATATAAGGCCCCAATCTGTTTGGTTTCCCCAGATTGTGTGCCCGCACACCCAAGCCGCACGGCCCGCCGTTCAGCTGAAACCACCACACAAAAAGTCCGCCGACCATTGAAGTCGGCGGACTTTCGCGTGCGGACAATCAAACACTGTTCACCATGGAACTGCTATTTACAGCGCGCCTTGGGCTGCTGCTGGGTGATGCAGTGGATGTTGCCGCCGCCGTAGATAACCTCGCGAGTCATGATACCGATGACTTCACGGTCCGGATAAGCAGCCTGGATATCCTTGAGCGCCTGGGCGTCATTGGGATCGCCGAACTGCGGTACAAGCACTGCGCCGTTGATGGGCAGGAAGTTGAGGTAGCTCGGCTCGAAAGCATCCTCGGGGGTACGCGGCAGCACGCCCTCGACGGGGTCAATCGTGCTGGCCTCCTCCTCGGTCATATATACCGAGGTCGCAGGCATAATCACCTTGTGGATCTTGAGCTTGCGGCCACGGGCATCCGTCGTCTCGGAAAGCGTCTTATACGCCTCTTGGCACTCCTTGTAGAACTTATGGTTGGGATCATCGGTCCACATGCAGCAGACCTCGCCGGGCGCACTAAAGCATGCGACGTCGTCCACGTGCCCGTTGGTCTCAAACGGGTCGATGCCATCCTTGATCCAAATGACCTTCTCGATGCCCAGGTACTCGGCAAGCTTCTCCTCGATCTGCTCCTTGGTGTACTGGGGGTTGCGGTCCTCATTGAGCAGGCACATCTCGGTGGTCACCACGGTGCCCTGGCCGTCGCAGTTAAACGAGCCACCCTCGAGGATATAATCCTCGGGACGATAGCGGTTAACCTGCTCGAGCTGTGCCACCTGCAGGCCAATGGAAGCGTCCTTGTCCCACGGGAAATACAGGCCGTCAATGAAACCGCCGTAAGCATTAAAGTGGAAGTGCGAGAGTGCCACGTCCCCCTTGTCGTTGACAAGAAACGCCGGGCCGGGGTCGCGAATCCAGCTGTCGTTGTACTCCATGTGGATAACGCGCACGTTCTCAACGCCGTCGAAGATCTCACACACCGCGGGGAAGTCTTCAGTGTTGACGCCCACAGTGATGGGCTGAAAACGTGCAACGGTCTTAATAATCTCGGTAAAGACCTTTTGCGCCGGCTTGGCACCACAGCGCCACACATCCGAGCGATGCGGCCACAAAATCCAGGTGCGCTCCTGCTCTTCGTACTCGCCGGGCATGTAGAATCCGTCCTTCTTTGGCGTAGACTCGCTCTCGTAAATGGTCTTCATTTCAAGCTCCTAAATCTCGGTGCTTTTGCTTGACGAGACCATGATGCGGCCGCACCGAGATGTTCTCAATGGTCCCTCGAGCCCCTTTCAGCGACCGACGGTATACCATTCGCTGACCTAAAGTTCTATTCAGGCCGAGAACATGACATACTGGGTTCCACAATGGAAAGGATGCCCTATGCCCCCATGCAATAATCAGCAGACTATTGAGTTGGACAGTACGACCTGGACTGCTCTCAACGAGCTCGCGCTTGCAATCCACGCATCACACGGTGTCGATAAGCTGCAAAAGGAGACCCTCGAGGGAACGACAGGGCTCGTGCCCCATCGGATCGCCATGTTCGACCTGATCGAGGCAGCGGGCAGTGATGCCCCACGCTACGTCCACCCCGCAAGCAGCGGAATGGACGACCGCGCACTGAGCGACTACTACAACCGCTACGCCGCGATGGACTATACAACATGGAGCTTTGACTTACATAAGGTCGGCGTCTACCGCGACCTCGACCTCGTCGACGTCGAGCGACGCGATGCCACGCCCATCTATCGCAAATGGATGGAACCGCAGGGCGTCTACTTTGGCTGTACGGCCACGCTCGCGCACAACGACAGCCCGCTAGGAAGCATCACCCTGTTTCGTGAACGCACGGCCGGAGACTTCACCGACACCGAGCTCGCAATCCTGCTCGAAGTCGCTCGGCACGCGAGCCTCGCGCTCGCCAACCTCTATCCTCGGGGCATTAAACTCACCCAGACAGAAGACACAAACCAGCTAAATGCTTTCATTACAGAACACAATATCCAACCGCGCGAAGCCGAAGTCATGCGGCTCATGCTCGACGGCAAAACGAACAAACAGATGGCAAACGAGCTATTCATAAGCGAGTCAACCGTCAAGAAGCATGTCAACGCCATCTATCGCAAGCTCGGCGTCAGCAACCGCCTGGGCCTCATGACTGCCACGCAAAACATCCCGCGATAAAAAAGGGCGCCCTCCATGCAGAGAACGCCCTTTGATTTCGCCATTTGAATTAGTGTCGGCTCTGGCTCAAAGAGTAGACAGGTTTATTTTGGCAGGTTTTATCTGGGCAAATGTCAGCCGCCGCGAGGGAGCTGCCTTCCCTCGCGGCGGTCTTCTAGCAGAAAAACCAAGTGAGTAGGCTTTTTGCAGGAGGTCAAGCACGCCCCAAAACGCCACAGCTCTGACCTGCACTGATAATTGTTCTCGGGGGAAGCGGGCACTGCGGGGCGCGGCAACGGCGCGCGATTTCCGCGTCGCAGCGCTACCCTGATGCTGAATGCCGGGACGATGACCCACCGACCT